>JAITFY010000166.1 GCA_031281025.1 Treponema sp.
AGACCTTGTGACGTTGGCAGCTGTCACACCGAAGGCTTCCCGCTGGGCTTTCCGCACTCCGCCCAACAGTTAACTCCAAACATTTCTGTGTTGCCATAGTAACGTGCCACTGTGATTGCGTGATCGTGGCTGAAGGGGTTTGAACTTAACGTATTAGAGATCTCCATGTTTTCTCTATCCGTTTTGAGGCATGTGGAAAAGCAGTTTTGAACCGTGGTGTCAGGCGGCGTTGGAGAGCCCTGGCGGCAGCATTTGAAAGCAATCGAGGAAACGCGACCTCAAGTCCATAAAAAACTTCTTTCAACGAGCTGCAGCCAGGGTTCTCCGACGGCCGCCTGGGGAGTACGATTTAAGTAGGTTTTCTACTATATGGAATGTTATTACCTGTTCTCCAGTAGTTTATGTAAGCGAGCAATCTCAACGTCCTTGTCGGCAAGCTTTGCATCTTTGTCTGCGACTACGTTTTGCCAATTTGCAACTACACCTTGCCATTTTTTGCGTTCTTCCTGTATTTCGTAAGCTATTTCACTTTGGCGATCTTTAATATACTTTTCTTCGCTAAGAAGGCGAAGCCGTTCTTCTTCATTCCGGCAGATTTCCATTAAAACTTCGTTTGCCATAGCTATTCCTTCATTTACTTGTAGTATCTCATTTATCTTAGCACGTTTGCTTCGATTGGTCAAATTTTGAAAATAATATGCCCATAATTCTGATGATTCCATTTCATCTGCAGACTTTTCTTTTAATCTGTCTACCTTGGATAGCTCCAGGGTTATTATCCTGGTTTTGCCGTGAAGAGATACACTTCGAACATGGTCGTAGTATTCAAAAGAATGAAAAAAATCATTATCGTTAAAAAAACTTTTCTGTGCAAGGATTGCTATTTGATAAGTTTCTTTTAAGTCATTATACGTCTTATCAATTCCGCTGATTTCCTGAGAACCAAAAAGCTTTCCTGTATAGTATTCCAGTCTAACAGGTTCATATGGTTTAGGTTCAAAACTCATTTCCACATTTATACGTTCACCTTTTTCCGTTCTGCAGTTAATGTCATAACGGATTTTTCGTTCTCCTTTGCTGTAAGTTGGCGGTTCGTTTGCCCAGATAGAATCGATGGTTACATTTTTACCAATGAGCGCTGAAACCAGTTTAGAAAGCGCTCCCTTTGATTCCGGTGTTTCTTTTGTGAAAACTGCTTTGAATACATTGTCCTTACGAATATCCAACGGATCATCATTTTCCAGTACCAGAAAATTTGTGTCGTTCATATTTTGCTCCTAAGAAAGATTTATGTAGCTTGCTGAAGAAGTTACATATATATATGGGGTGCAGATGCGTGGTGCTTGACCGAAAAAGAAAAAACTTGAAATATTTTGCAAATTCCACTGCAATTATGGCAATTCAGAAATGTGGGGTTTTACTGCAATTATTGGCGAGTCAGAAAAGTTTGCTAATAGGTTCAATTTGGCGGTCTTACGCAAGGCCTGGCCGAAAGCTGGTTGGCTGTGATGTCAACTTACGCACTGTTAATGCAATTTTAATTGTTTTTTTGACCTTGTGGCGAATAGCTGTCACACCAAATGCTTCCGGCCAGGCCTTGCGCAAACCGCCAATTATGGGTCATAACAGCAAACATTTCTTGTTGCCAAAGTTTGAGTTCCACTATAGTTGGGGTTGACTGACGCTGAAGGAGTTTGCGTTGACGTGTTGTGGCTTTTCACTTTGAGTTCTGTAGAAAGGCAGCCATGAACCGTCACTTCGACAGGCTCAGTGACCGTGCTGGAAAAGATGTAACCCAAACCACGAAGGAAAAGTGCTCCCCAACACGTAAGAATTAAACTCCTTCAGCCACGATAACGCAATCACAGTGGAACGCAAACGTTGGCAAGACAGAAATGTTTGCTGTAGAACCGCCGGGAGAGAACTGCTTGAGTAGGTTTCTATGACAACGATACGATATTGACAAAAGATACCTTTTGCACCATATTAATACTAAAGAATACCTAAGGTAACAAAAGGAATCTAATTATGGTAAATAATAGAGCGGTTAAACTTTCCGGAGATGTAATTTCAATAGCTGATAGATATGCAGCAGTGTTTTCACGTTCTGTTCCCAAACAGATTGAACATTGGGTGAAAATCGGCAGAATTGCAGAAGAAAACCCTGATCTTCCATATAATTTTATAAAAGACATTATGATTTCGATGGAAGAAACGAAAAATGAAAAACCAATCCCATACAAATTTGGATAAACAATGCAAGTTGTAATATATCCAACGTTTGAAAGAGTTGTAAAAAAACTCCATTCCAATGCAAAAAAGGATTTGGATGAAGCTGTTAAAACACTTATTAAAAACCCTGGCTCAGGTGAATTGAAAAAAGGTGATTTAAACGGAATAAGAGTGTTCAAGTTTAAAATGGTGCAGCAACTAACTTTGCTTGCTTATAGGTATGTTGAATCTGAAAAAAGCATTGTGCTTCTTGCATTGGGAACTCATGAAAATTTTTATCGTGACTTAAAAAAAAGATAGTTTTTTACTGCAATTATGGCAATTCAGAAATGTTTGTATAGGGCTGTTGGGCGGAGTGCGAAAAGCCCAGCGGAAAGCTAGTCGGATGTGGCGTCTATTTACACACTGTTAATACAATTTAAATTGTTCCTTAGACCTTGTGACGTTGGCAGCTGTCACACCGAAGGCTTCCCGCTGGGCTTTTCGCACTCCGCCCAACAGTTAACTCTAAACTTTTCTGAATTGCCATAGTAACGTGCCACTGTGATTGGGGTGAATGTGGCTGAAGGGGTTTGGTGCTGACGTGTTGGGGTCGGTTGCCCGCTGTGAGTTGGGGGAATGCCTTATGGGGTGGTGGGATTCTTGACGTGTTGGGGTGGATGCCTATTGTGATTGCGCAAACGCTGATAGTAGGGTTGGACTTGATGTGTTGGAGAGCGTCTGTTTTCCTTTTCGCTTTGAGTTCTGTAGAAAGGCAGCCATGAACCGTCACTTCGGCAGGCTCAGTGACCGTGTTGGAAAAGATGTAACCCCAAAACCACGAAGGAAAAGTGCTCCCCAACACGTAAAAATTAAACTCCTTTAGCGTAAAGTAACGTAATCACAGTGGAACTCAAACGTTGGCAACAAGAAATGCTTGCTGTTAACCCAAATGGCGGTTTGCGCAAGGCCTGGCCGTAAGTAGACCTAATATGCAAGCATTTCTGTGTTGCCAATGATTGCAGTAAAACCCCTGAGAGGACGATTTAAGGAGGTTTTCTACTTGCGTTTTCACATACAAATGCTATAATCCAATACATGAACAATGTTCATGTTAGGAGGTCAAAATGCTAAAAATTCCAGAAAAGAAAACTGTTTTGCTATCCAATGGTGAAACCTATGCGTATCTTGATCAGGGCGAAGATTCGCAAAATGGAGAAAGGACATTCCTTTTTGTACACGGAAATTCTTCGTCATCAATGCATTTTCTGCCGCTTTTTCAACGTATGGAAAAAACGCGCCTTGTCGCTCCTGATATACGCGGATTTGGGGATTCTACTTACAATTCCGGCTTTTCAAGCCTAAAGGAACTGGCTGATGACTTAAAACTTTTTACCGGTGCTTTGGGCATTTCCAAGGCCCATGTAATAGGCTGGTCTACAGGAGGCGGAATAGTTCTGGAACTTGCCGTTAAATACCCGGAATTGGTTTCATCGATATTTTTGATTCAAGGTGCCGGGTTTAAAGGTTATCCGCTTTTTAAGAAAAATGATAATGGATCGCTTGCTCCTTTTGAAAACAAGGAGGAACTATCCAAAGATCCTATCCTGATTATGCCGGCACTGGCTGCTTTTGAGGCGCAAAACGGCGCATTCTTTGAAATGTTATGGAATATGTCGATTTATCTTAACCAAAAACCAAGTCCAGAAGAAAATAAGCTTTATATTGCAGAAACATTAAAACAACGTAATTTGATCGATCTGGATTGGGCGCTTATTAACTTTAATATGTCAAACGAACATAACGGTTATGCAATGGGATGCGGAACAATCGGCCAAATAAACTGCCCGGTTACCCTTACTTGTGCCGATATGGATTACGTGGTTACCCAGGCAGTCAGCAGGGATAATGCGGCGGCAATAAAGGGGTCAAAGCTTCTTGAATACGAAAAATGCGGCCATTCGCCGCTGGTCGACTGCCCCGATCGGCTTTCAGCGGACATCTTGGCTCATGCCGGCATAAGTTAAGATAAAATCATTTGACAAAAATAGCATATAGGGTTTAATATAATACATGAACATTGTTCATATAAAATTATAAATAATAGGGGATTTATGCAGCTTATTCTTCAGACATTTTTAAACAGCTTGCAGAATATCGCCATATATTCCATGGCGACAATTGGTATTTTGCTCATTCTGCGTACATCTCTTACAACAAATTTTGCCCAGGGTATGATGGGTACTTTTGCTGCGTTCCTTGCTTCTAACCTTGTATTGTATGTTAATCCTGCAATTCCATTCTGGGTGGCTATAACCATCGGAGCTCTTGTAGCATTTTGTATTGGTTATGCAATAGATGCAGGTATTATCCGCCGGGGTAGATATGTTAATCCTTTTGGTAAACAGATGATTACCATGGGGCTTATGATGATCTTTTATGCGATAATCCCGCCAATTTTTTCAGGGATAACCATGCGTACTCCCAGTGTGCCGCGGTTTTCCTACAGAAATCTCAATTTTAGATTTTTGGGTCAGGATTTGTTCATTACAGAACATGCTTTTATATGTGTGTTAATTGCCGTGATTGGGCTTTCGCTTTTGTTTGCCGCTCTTAAATTTACCAAATGGGGCATTTCGTTACGCGCAATTGCTTCCAGCGAAACTGTCGCTCAAATGATGGGCATTAACACAAAACTTGTTACAGGAATTACCTGGGGTATTGCAGGCGCTTTTGTTGCGATTGCCGGCTGTTCAACGGCAATGCCGCTTAATGCAGCCATGATGGCGCAGGTACAGGTTTTTGCCTTCCTTGCCTGTGTACTTGGCGGCGTTACTGCTTTTTGGGCTCCCATTGTGGGCTGCGCAATCATTCCGCTTTTGTTAAGCTATTCGGCTGTGTTTTCGCCCAGATGGGCTACACTCATTTCGTTCGTTATCATCATGTTGATAATCCTGATTCGTCCTTATGGGATTTTTGGCATGAAATTCGTAAGAAAGGTATAAGTTATGCAGTATTCATATAGCGCAGATCTTATTTTCCTGGATAGCCGCCCAAAATTTAAAAGTATAACGAGTCATCCGTTCTTTGCATTTATCATGCTGGGTCTTATTATGGTCTTTATCCAGCTTTTACAAAGAGTTGGCATTGTGAATTTTTCTTTTTCCAAAGCTATAGGGCAGACTGCGATTTATGCAATTGCTGTTTTGGGTTTTTGTTTTCTGCTTGGTTATGCGGGGCTTGCAAGTCTTGGAACCGCAGGTTTTGCGGGGTTAGGTGCATACATCACAGGTTTTTTACTCAATACATATACGCAGCTTCCGTACTGGTCAATTTTCTTTTCTGTAATTTTAGTCGCAGTTATTTTGGGTACTGCTGTAGGGTTTATTTCGCTCAGAATC
>JAITFY010000046.1 GCA_031281025.1 Treponema sp.
GTGCAGCAATGCGCTGGTTTTGAAAAAGCAATTGACGGGCTTTTTTTAAAGAAACGGGTGGATTTGTATGTTACAGGTTCCAATGCGTACATGCTTTCCGGAGAATTGGCGACTCTGCTTTCCGGTAGATACATCGAAATAAATATGCTGCCTTTATCTTTTGCGGAATATCTAACTCTTAAAGGAGTTAATGCCAGAAAAAAAACTGCTGATTTAAGAGCGTTTTTAAATGATTACCTGTTTTTTGGCTCTTTTCCTTACACTGCAACATTGGGTACCAATGCCGGAATGATAAAAACCTATATCGATGGAATCTACAATACGGTTTTAATCAAAGATGTGGCAAAACGTACCGGAACAACAGATATTTCTCTGCTGGAAAATATCATAAAATTCTTAAGTCATTCTGTGGGTAGTCCTATATCGGTAAAAAAAATAAGCGACACAATTAATTCAACAGGCAGGCGGATATCTGTTAATACAGTCGAGGCTTATTTGCGAAATCTTACTGATAGTTTTATTTTTTATCATGTAGGCCGTTATGACATCAAAGGGAAACAATATCTAAAAACTCTGGGAAAATACTATATAGTTGATACCGGTATCAGAAATATGCTGCTGGAATCATCCGCGCCGGATTTGGGGCATCAGCTTGAAAATATCGTATATTTGGAATTGCTCCGCCGCTTCCGCCGTGTTAGTACCGGAAAGCTGGACGAAAAGGAAGTTGATTTTGTTGCCGCAAACGCATACTCGGCAGACGATGATTCAGGGGGGATTAGCTATTTTCAGGTGGCAGCCTCGGTTCTTGATCCAAATACCCTAGTGCGGGAACTATCAAGCTTGCAGAAAATCAAAGACAATCATCCCAAATACCTGATCACCCTGGACGATATTCCGTCAAGGGCAAATCACGGCGGAATTATTCAATTGTATTTGCTCGACTGGCTTTTATTGTAAACCAACCTTGATCTTGCCCTGAAATTCGTGCAAAATATCAGTAATCTTGGGCTTGTATTCGTGCAAAAGCGTTTTTCGGAGGTATAAATGGCAAATTTGTATTTAAAACGGATAACAAAAAGGAGATTTTATGATTACTTTTAACGACAGCGTATTTCGTTTGCAGACAGAGAATACGGATTATATTTTTCGTATAACCAAATTTGGGCATCTGGAACATGTTTACTATGGAGCGAAACTAACGCCGGAAAAAGAGTTGTTGTCAGCGTCCGATGTTGAGGCGCTTGCTCCAAAACGTACAGCGCAGGCGGGCGGTTCAATCGTGAATTACAGCAAAGAAGATCCTTTGTATTGCCTTGATACCATGTGTCTTGAATGGTCGGGAATCGGCAAGGGCGATTATCGTTTTTCTCCATCAGAAATTAAAATGCCAGGTGATACTTTTACGAGCGATTTTGTTTATGAGAGCTATAGTATAAAAGATGGAAACATTCCCATGAAGGAATTGCCTTCTGCAAAAGGAAAAGAAGAAGAATGTTCATCTTTGGAAATAAATCTAATTGATAAAGCTTGTGATGTAAAATTATCTTTGATCTATACAGTTTATGAAAAAGCCAACTGTATTACACGTCGTGTTGTGCTTTTAAATGAAAATCCACAAGATATTGTTATCCGCCGCCTCTTGAGTATGTCAATGGATAAACCCAACATGGGTTTTAACTTGATTACATTTGACGGCGATTGGGCAAGGGAAGCCCACCGTCATGATCGCCCATTGCAGCCGGGTGTTTTTGTCAACGAAAGCCGGACAGGGGCCAGCAGCAACAAGCATAATCCGGGTTTTCTGCTCTGCGAGAATGGTACGTCACAGTGCCATGGCAGGGTGTACGGATTTAACCTGGTTTATTCGGGCAATCATTTTGGTTTTGCCGAATTGAACAGCCATGAACTGGTTCGTGTGGGAATTGGAATAAGCCCCCATTGTTTTGAATGGACATTAAAAAACGGGGAAAGTTTTGAAACTCCGGAAGCTGTTATAACTTTTAGCGATAATGGTTTTAACGGTTTAAGCCGTAACTTCCATTCATTTGTGAATAACCACATTGTGCCGTTGCAGTGGCAGGATAAAGATCGTCCTGTTTTGTACAATTCGTGGGAACCATGCTTTTTTAAGTTTAATCAACGTAAACTTACTTCTCTTGCGCGTTTATCCAAAAAGATGGGTATGGAACTTTTTGTTTTGGATGACGGCTGGTTCGAGGGGCGGGACAACGACATGGCTGGGCTTGGCGATTATGGCGTTAACCGCAAAAAGTTCCCCAGGGGGCTTTCCCGCTTTGCCCGCAAGGTTAGGAAAATGGGATTGGAATTTGGCATTTGGTTTGAACCTGAAATGATAAACGAAAATTCCAACCTCTTTCGTAACCATCCCGAGTACGCTGTCCGCCAGCAGGGTTGCCATAATGGCTACCAATCGTCGCTTGGCAGAAACCAGCTTGTATTAGACCTTTGTAACCCTTCTGTGCGGGATTACATTGTCGATTCAGTTGGCAAAATACTCGACGAAACACAGGCGAGCTACGTAAAGTGGGATATGAACCGGCACATCAGCGAGTTTTACTCTGAACATATAACTTCTGCGGGCGAATTTTTCCACCGCTATATTCTTGGACTGTACGATATACTCAAACGTATTTTTGAACCGCGGCCGCACATCCTTCTTGAGTCTTGCTCCTCTGGAGGAAACCGTTTTGACCTTGGAATGTTGTGTTTTTCTCCGCAGATTTGGACATCGGATTGTACCGACCCCGTTGTACGGCTGAACATTCAGGGCGGCCTTTCCTATTTGTACCCCCAATCAACAATGGGCGCGCATGTGTCGGACGCTCCTCATCAGCAGACATTACGTGATACGCCATTGTCTACCCGTTACAATGTTGCCTGTTTTGGCAGCCTTGGTTATGAATTGGATTTACGTTTTTTATCGCCGGCAGAAAAACGTGAAATTAAAGAACAGGTAACTTTTTACAAAAAACACAGAAAAACTTTCCAGTATGGAACTTTTGAAAGGCAGCCGGTTGTATCAAGCAGGTTAAAAAATAAAACGTACTGGTTGTGCCGCGGCAAGGATGAGATCGTGGCAGGATTTTTCCAAACTCAGGCGGGAGTTGGCGAAGAGCCGGATGTATTGCGAATTTCCGGCCTGGAAAGTGAAAAAACCTATCGTGTTACAACTAAACCTCAGAAGTTGTACATTAAACGTTTTGGCGGCCTTGTCAAACACCTTCTGCCAATAACGCTCGACCCTAATGGTTTTATTCTGCGTACAGTAAATCGCCATTATTCTCTGACAGACTGTGTCGAAACTTATGAATGCCGAGGCAGTACACTTGCAGCAGGCATCAATTTGAATACTCAGTTTATGGGAAGTTATTATAACGATAAAACAAGATTGCTTGGAGACTATGGGTCTAGCTTGTACACTGTATCCAATCCATGTTAAAATGATTAAATGAAAAACACATTAAGAAGAAATCGTTTTACATTTGGTCTTGGAACAATCGGCAGGGACATGGTTTATGCTATCGTCTCCATGTTTCTCATTTTTTATATAACAGACGTAATTGAACTTAACGAAGATACTTTTAAATGGGTGGCAGTTATTATCCTTGCCGCACGTATCTTTGATGCCCTGACAGACCCTTTAATGGGATTCATAATCGACAATACCCGTACACGCTGGGGTAAATTTAAACCCTGGATTGTAGTGGGCGCGATAACTTCGCCAATTTTTACCATTTTGCTTTTTACCGACTTTGGTTTACAGGGCGCTGGTTATATTGCTGCATTTACATTTTTTTATTTAATGTGGGGTATCAGTTACACTACACATGATATTTCCTATTGGTCTATGCTTCCTTCTTTAACAATTAATCAAAAAGAACGTGAAAAAATAGGTTCGATTGCCCGTATTTGTGCTAACGTAGGTTTGTTTTTTGTTGTAGTTGGTATTGTCCCATTAACAGGAATGTTGGGGGAAACATTTGGCTCGCCGCAAAGCGGTTACTTTGTTTTTTCCATATTAATATCGGTATTCATGGCATTGGGGTTGTGCATTACGATATTTGGCGTAAAAGAAACCGGAATTGTTACGCATAAAAAACAAAGCACGCCAATTCGTGAACTGTTCCGTGTAATTATTAAAAATGACCAGTTGTTTTATACAGTTATTGCATTGTCGCTTTTTATGATTGGTTATATTACAACAACCAGCTTTGGTCTTTATTATTTTAAGTATGCCTATGGTGACGAAAATATGTTTTCGATATTTTCTTTAATTTTAGGCGTATCGCAATTAACTGGTCTTGCACTATTCCCTGTATTCAGCAAATGGTTTGATCGTAAAAAACTTTTTACAACTGCCATCATTTTAATGGTAACAGGTTATATCATCTTTTTCTTTGCTCCGGTTACTACAATGCTTTTTATTGGTATTGCAGGCGCATTGATCTTTTTTGGACAGGCTTTTATCCAGCTTTTAATGACAATGTTTGTAGCGGATTCTGTCGATTACGGCCACTGGAAATTAGGCAAACGAAACGACAGCATAACTTTTTCGCTTCAACCGCTTGTTTACAAATTGGGCGGCGCAATAGGCACTGGAGTTGTTTCGTTAGTTATAATTATATCCGGCATCAAAGAAGCAAGAACGGCTGCAGACGTAACCGCAGAAGGTATCATGATGATGAAAATTGCTATGTTTATTTTCCCAATGTTGTGCTTTGTAGCAAGTTACATTATTTACCGGTTAAAATTTAAAATCGACGCTAAATTCTATACGCAGATATTAAGTGATTTACGCGAAAGAGGAGAAATCGCAAGCGAATAAGGTTAAAAAAACTTTAACGAAAAACCTGCGTACATTTTATACAGCAGATCCTCTGGAATTGTTACTGATGAGTTTGCAGATAATCTAAATGGTATTTCTGCGCCAAGTATCAAACGCAGCGGCTTTGTTACATTGCAGCTTAATTTAAAACCCGCAAAAAACGATCCCAATTCATCGGTGATTCCCAAAAACCCGTGGTAAGTGCGGGAGAATGTTTGATACCCTGTATTAATGCCGAATGATACCGGAGTTATCTTTCCAAAAAAATCAGTGTTAAGTTCGTAACGTATCAGGTTGTCTCTTATAGGATCAAAACTATTGCCGTAAAATTGTGTGAAGCTTTTTGTGTTAACAGAAAAAGTTGTAATTGCAAATGGCAGCCAAAAACCAATACTAACACCGATGGTTTCCCTAAAATTATTACTTGTACCATTATACTTGGCGCCTACGGTAGATGAACCGCCAAAAGATAAAAACAAAATTCCAGGTAATGTTACCTCTATACTGCCTATAATACCCAGATCAGGTGTATCAAGATTATTGCTAACACCGATAAATGGGCCAAATTCTAGCCTATAATTGTCGATTCTTGTAATAAGCCTAAAATCAACGCTGTTTTGTAAAACATTATCTCTTTCTATGTTAAATACATACGATAATGAACTGGAAATATCATTTTTTAGGCTTAAATTCCCTATTATAAATGGAAAAGGTTCAAATTTGCTATGCGGAGAGCCGCTGGATGGATAGGTTTTTTGGTTCAAACCTGCGGTTACCTCTAATTCCAGAGCTCCTGCCGGTTTTAGACCCTGATTCCAAAAAAAACAGATTGTTATAAAAAAACATAAGCATATATTCCGAATAATTCTTATCATATCTTATATTATATCATTTTTTGGATTCAAATACCATCATTATTAATTATTAGGGTAAAATCTTTGTTTTTTATTGGTTGGTATCTTGACTTTATGTCATTTATGTTAGATCATTGATATATGAGTGATTATCTTGATCCTAATAACGAAGAACTTTTAAAAGATTTCTTCGCCGAAGCTCAGATGCAAGTTGACACCCTGGAACAAAATGTATTGGTTCTTGAAAAAGAAGGCGCCAATAAGGATGCAGTCGATGAGATTTTCAGGGCGGCTCATACGTTAAAGGGAGGCTCCGCAACTGTGGAAATGATGGAACTTTCTCACTTCACACATCTTATCGAAGATGTTTTTGATGCTATTCGTGGCGGCAAAATATCTGTAAATGATGATGTCGTGGATACATTGCTTCAGGCAATTGATGTAATCAAAGAAATGCTTGACAAACGGATGGACGGTTCTGTTTATAAAGAGGATACCTCCAAAATCGAAAATAAGCTGCGTGATTTAATGACTGGTGCTTCTGCGCCAAAAAAGGCAAGCGAACCTCCAAGGGCTGCAGCGCAGGCTGCGGTGGCAAGTTTTGCGCCAAAGGTTTCCGCTTCCGGCGAATTAACCGAAAGCGAAATTAACGAACTAAAACAATCCGTAGATGAATCAATACCTATCTACAAGGTTTCTGTCACTTTTGACGAATCCAGTTTGATGAATACTGTTGGCGGCATTCAGGCTTATGCAGCTCTAAAAAGTTGTGGGACAGTGCTTAGAACAGTTCCTGATTTTGAACAACTTTATGCCGATAATTTTTTTCCGGTTGTGGATTACTATATTGCATCACAATCTGATCCGCAGTCGCTTAAAAGGTCTGTTATCCTGCCGGATGTAAGTCTGGGAGCAACTGTGACTAATCTTTCTGACATGAAAGCAGCGCCGCCGGCTCCGGTTGCAAAACCTGTGCAGGCAGCGCCTGTAAGTGCGCCAAAATCAGCGGCACCGGCAGCGCCGGCAGCACCTGTACCTGCAGCTGTGGTTGAAAGCGTTGAAGAAGTAAAAAAACAAAGCGCTTCTACAGACCTTGATGCAAAAAAAGCCGGAAAAGAAGCCGGTTCGATTTTACGTGTAGATTCAAAACGTATCGACGATCTATTAAACCTTGTATCCGAAACTGTTATTACCAAAGCTACTTTTAATCAGATTAATATCCAGTTTAACCATCTTACAACCCAGCTTCGCGAAATCGAAAATCATCATCGTGATAAAATTAAAAGTCTTTTTGACAGCCTTCCCGAATATCTTGACGGTATTCAAAAAGGCAAAGCAGTTAAGGATATCCGTAAAGAAATAAACGAAAACTACGGCGATATTTTTACGATGTTTGACGGTTTCGAAGCTTCTTTTAAAAGCAACATGGCAAAGTTCCGTTCCACTTCGCAGAATCTTGGGCGGATCACTGGGGAACTTCAGGAAGGCGTTATGCGTATTCGCATGGTTCCGATTAGCCAGATATTCAGCCGTTTCCCGCGTTTGGTGCGCGATCTTTCAAAATCACTCAATAAAAAGATAAACCTTGTTATCGAAGGTGAAGAAACCGAACTTGACAAATCAGTAATCGAAGATCTTCTTGATCCAATTATGCACTCGGTACGCAATTCCATTGATCATGGCGTTGAATCTGTAGAAGGCAGAATTGCTGCCGGAAAACCGGAAGAGGGCAGGGTATTGTTAAGGGCTGCCAACGAAGGAAACATGATTGTCATCGAAATCAGCGATGACGGCAAGGGTATTGACGTAGAATCTGTCAAATCCAAAGCAATTGAACGCGGTATAATCAGCCCAAATAAAATTCTTACCGATGTCGAAGCCTTTAATTTGATTTTTGAACCCGGTTTCTCAACAGCAAGAGAAGTTACCAGCATTTCCGGCCGCGGTGTAGGTCTTGATGTAGTGCGCCGCCAAATTGATGCGCTTAACGGAACTGTAAATGTAACTTCCGAGCGCGGTAAAGGAACCAAGTTTACTATCAAACTGCCGCTTACATTGGCAATTATTCAGGGGCTGCTTGTCAGGGTTGGTTCAGAAATTTACTCTATCCCGATTACATCGGTTATCGAAAGTTTACGGATTAAACCGGAAGAGATTAAAAAAATCGACAACTACGAAGTTTTTAATATCAGAAGCGATGTAATATCACTTTTGCGGCTTAACCGGTTGTTTGGTATCAAAACAGAAGAACAGCAGGATTATCACTTTATCGTAATTGTAGGGACTGCAGAAAAGAAAATGGGCTTCATGGTTGACAGTCTTATCGGTGAAGAAGATGTAGTTATAAAACCCCTACGGGATCAGTTTACCAATTCTCCGGGAATTGCCGGAGCTTCGATATTGGGAGATGGATCGGTTTCCCTTATTATCGATGTAAGCCAGCTTCTTGAACTGGGGTTAAAAAAGGAAATGGAGCAGCGCCGAATCCGCGAAGCTCATGTACGGTAGGTAAATATGTCAGCAGTAGTTAAGGATTTAGCCCAGGTAAATGCCGATTTACAGGAACAAAAAGAAAAGGTCGAAGATGTAGATTTTAAAATGATCACATTCTCTCTTGCCGGTAAAGATTACGGTGTTGATATCATGAATGTAAAGGAAATTGCAAAGGCTGATAAGTTTACTTTTGTGCCAAATGCAGCAACGTATATACGCGGAGTTTATAATCTGCGCGGCGATATTATCCCCATAATCGATCTGCGTCTCTTTTTTCATTTACCTGTAGAAACGAATGAAGGTCTGGAAAACCTGCTTATACTTCGTATTAATGATCAGGTTTATGGGACAATCGTAGACAAGATAGATAAAGTTGTTGGGATAAACCATGAAGCTATTCAGCCTCCGCACCCAATTTTTGGCGATATTAACATAAAATACATAAGCGGTGTTGTAGAAAAACAGGGAGACCTTTATATAATTCTGGACGTTATACGCATATTTACAGTCAGCGATGACGATAAAAAGCAATCGCGTTCAGGGGTATCGGATTCCGGCGTTTATGTTCCGCCGCCATCGGGTGATTCATCCCAAAGAGACAGGGTATCTGGTTTTGCAGATTCGGCTATTGGTTTTATTCAGGAAAGCCTTGAAGCTTTACGGCGTTTTGTTGTTACGGGAATCAATGAAAAATGGCTGCAAAAGCGTTTCTCCGAGTGGAGTGTTGGCCGTTCAGGTTCGGCATTACAGTTAAGAAGCGCTTCGGAAGCGGATGACTTCCTTAGTCCTTTTAATTCTCCCTGTTCGGGTGACTTCTGGTCGGATTCTTATGCTAATGCTATCAGCAGGATATTGCCGGACAGTTCTTCTACAATTATCAATGTTTGGAATATTGGCTGCTCCAAGGGCTATGAAACATATTCGTTTGCATGTATACTAAGGTCAAGGTATCCAGATGCCCGTATAAAAATCTGGGCTAACGACAATGATATTATGGCTGTTTCTGGGGCGCCGAATATTAGTTTTAGCCTGGAGGAATTGCCGGATTATTGCAGACCATATACGGTACGCGGACAAAGCGGTTATTCGTTCGATCAGGTAATAAGAGATTCTATAACTTTTGAATTTCATGATATTACAAATGAAAACCCGCTGCCGGATTTGGATATTATTCTTGCCAGGGATGTTATTTCGTTCTTGCCGGAAAGTGATCAGGCAGGGATAGTCTCGAGTTTTTCTGAAAAACTGAAAAACCGCGGGGTAGTAATCATGGGAAGAAATGAAGAGCTTAATGGAGTCATTTGGCAATCAATAGCGGATGATCCAATTTCTGCTTATATGTATACTGTATAATTTTTTAAGGAGAGTTTTATGAGAGTTGAGTATATCAATCCGTTTGTGGAAGCCGCTTTTGGTGTATTAAAAGAGGTATTAAACTCCGATGTTAAACGCGGGGATATTTACCTAAAGCCAACTTCCATGTCCATTATGGGCGTTGCCGCTCTTGTGGGTCTTGCGGGTGATGTTGAAGGGCGCGTTCTTTTTGATATGTCAAAAGATACGGCCTTGTTTGTGGCAGGCGCCATGAACGGCGAAAGTTTTTCATCTCTTGATGAGCTTGCAAAAGCGACAATTCAAGAGCTTGCAAACATGATTACCGCTCAGGCAGTTACCAAGCTCCACGATCTGGGGTTTAAGTTTGACCTAACCCCGCCGGCGCTCTTTACTGGTGATAACATGGAGGTTTCCACAAACCTTGGCGAAGTGGAAGCGCTCATTGTACCGATGGATCTTGGTCAAAACGCCAGAATCGAAGTAAATGTCGCCATTCGCGAGCGTATTAGATAAAACTGTCAAACAGCTTACCATTGCATTGACGCTTTTTTATTTTAGGTTAATTAGGGCGGTTAGCTCAGTTGGTTAGAGCACCAGCTCGACACGCTGGGGGTCACAAGTTCGAGTCTTGTAGCGCCCAATAGATTTTGGAGTAAACCAGGATTTGCCCTGGTTTACTCCTTTTTAATTTATACTTTAAATTGAAAAGGAGATTCGTATGGGATCAGTGCAAAAAATAGACGGAATGAACTATGCGCCAGAATCGGAAGGGGTAAAACATGTTGCCGTAAAAAACAGCGAGTTTCGTTTTTCTGCAGTTGGCCTTGATCATGGTCATATCTATGGGCAGACAAACGGTCTTCTTGAGGCTGGCGGCGCTTTGGTAAGTGTTTATGATACAGACAACGAAAAAGTAAAAAAATATATCGAAAAATATCCAGGTGTAAAAATTGCCGCTTCGCAAGATGAGATTATTGACGATCCGTCCATTCAAATGATAACCAGTTCCATACGCCCGGATAAACGCGCATGTTTAGGTATCCGTGTTATGCGCAGCGGCAAGGATTTTTTTGTTGACAAACCCGGAATGTTAACCCATAGCGAAATTGAATTGGTACGCGCCGCCTGTGAAGAAACTGGTAAAAGGTATTTTATTTACTTTGCCGAACGAATCCATGTAGAAAGCGCCATGTATGCGCAAAAACTTATCAAAGAAGGAGCTGTTGGCAGAGTCATTCATGTAGACATTCTGGCGCCGCACCGGCTTTCTGCAGAGACAAGGCCGGCCTGGCACTGGAACATTCAGCAGGCAGGGGGTATTTTAAACGATATTGGCAGCCATCAGTTTGAGCAGTTCCTTACATTTACTTCTGCCAATAGCGCTGTAATTGGCAGTGCGCGTCTTGCAAACTACAACACTAAAGACCATCCCGGTTTTTTTGACTTTGGCGACTGTACTCTGATTGCAGATAACGGCGCGACTGGTTTTGCAAGGCTTGACTGGTTTACCCCCAAAGGACTTGGAGCCTGGGGTGACGGCCGGGTTTTTATAATCGGCACCGAGGGCACGATAGAAATCCGAAAATACCTTGATGTAGGTGTTTCAAATCAGGGTGATATTGTTTATCTTGTAAATAAAGACGGCGAGTTGCGTATCCAAACTCGCGGTAAAATGGGCTTTGCATTTTTTGCTGACATGATACGGGACTGTATTCACCGTACCGATACCGCCATGAGCCAGCGGCATATTCTGGAATCCATGAGGCTTGCTGTTGAAGCGCAGGAAACTGCACAGATAATTGATGTTAAATAAGGAGTATTTATGAAAAATGACCAGTGGGTTTTTTACAAGGACATTGACGGTATTTCACCTTCTGCGGGAATAGTACGAAAAGTACTGGCTTATTGCGACAATGCCATGTGCGTTGAAAATTCCTTTGAAGCCGGCGCCGAGGGGCCTTTGCATAGCCATCCCCATACGCAGATTACCTATGTTGCACAAGGGCGTTTCCGTTTTACAATTGGAGACGAAACACGGGAAGTATCCAAAGGAGACACCATGTGCAAACAAAACGAGGTAATACACGGCTGCGCCTGTATCGAAAAAGGAGTATTAATAGATTTTTTTACACCCATGAGAGAAGATTTTGTTTAAAGAATTAATCTCCTGCTCTTATCGAGTTAAACCAGGCATCGCTGTAAAGATCCAGAGCAGGGCCCAGGTAATCTACCAGCTCGGTTAATTGTAAATCTTCTTCTGAGTAAAAGGAAAATCCTGTTTTATATTGACGTGCCGGAACATTAACTGTAGCAGGTAAACCAAATTCATCTACAAATTCGGCATAAATTTCCGGCCTGTGAATAAAGTTGATAAATTCGTGGGCTAAATCTATGTTATTTGAACCTTTTAAAATAACCATATTGTCAATATAGGACGGACCGCCTTCCTGCGGGATAAAAAAGACAGTATGTTCCATCAAAGGAAGTTCGATAATTTCTTCATAAATGGCTTCCGGGAAACCGTGAACAACCCAATAATCGCCGTTGGCATAACCTTTGGCAAATGCTTCGGCATCGAATTTTACCAGGTTTGGCTTCCAGTAATTGTTTATAAGATCCCTTGCGGCATTTATCTCGGCTGATTTGTGTGTGTTTACGGAATAACCCAGATATGCAAGCGCACCGCCCATTACTTCGCGCATGTCGTCTAACATGGTCATGTGTCTGCGCAGATCTTCCCTTGCAAAGATAGACCAGCTTTCTTCATAATTGGGTACTCTGGCTGTATTTACAATTACGCCGCCTGCTCCGTAAAAATAAGGCACGGAATAATTCATACGTGGATCATAGGTTATTCTTTCCAGCAAAAGCGGATCAATATTTTTTAGATTTGGTATTTTTGAATGGTCGATTTGTTCCAGCATACCCTGTTGAATCATAAGAGGAACAAAATCTTTGGATGGAAATACAACGTCGTACTGACGGCCAAACAGCCTTGTAAGCGAACCAAAAATTCCCTTTCTGGTGGATGTCAGGAGTTTTGCATACATATCCTCATTAGAGGTAAACTCATCGTAAACAACCCTTACGTTGAATTCTTCTTCAAATTGCAGAATTACAGAATCCGGTGTGTAATACGTCCAGTTGTAAATGTACAATTTTTCTCTTGAATCACAGGAAATAATGGCGGGCATGATAAATACCGCCAAAGCCGCATAAAAGATGATGTTTCTTTTTTTCATTTTATAACCCCCTGTTAAAAAATATGTCTAATCTCCATCTTTGGAGTTAAACTACAATCATTTTGCTGCAATGTATTTTAAAAACCTTCTAAGCATAATTGTAAGTATCACAGTTCCAATAATCATTACAACAGAAAGAGCGCTGATAAGCGGTGTAATGCCGCCTTTTTTTGTAATTGCAGAAAGAATAAACACCGGCAAAGTAGAGGAGCCCGGACCTGCAACAAAAAAAGTTATAACAAAATCTTCCAGCGATAAAGTAATGGCAGTTAGAAAACCGGAAATAATACCCGGTTTACAAATAGGAAGAGTTATTTTAAAAAGCGTTTGTTTTTCGTTGGCTCCAAGATCGGCGGCAGCTTCAATCATGGAAAAATCAAATTCATAAAGCCGCGCCATAACCATTAAAAAAACAAAAGGAATGTTAAAAGTTGTATGCGCTATATAAATGGTAAAAAGCCCAAGCGGTATTCCAACGCTTGCAAAAAAAACAGAAAGCGATACTCCAATAATAATTTCCGGCAGAATCATTGGCAGAAAGGATATGGTTTGCACATAACCGCGCAGTTTAAACCTGTACCAGCTTACCCCGATTGCGCCGATTGTACCGATAATTGTCGCAGTTGTTGCCGAAGTTAACGCAATAACAATGCTGTTTCTAAATGCTGTCCATAATCCGCGTTCCGACAAAAGGCGTTGATACCAGCGGAAAGAAAACCCTGTCCATGTCATGCTTGTTGAATTGTTAAATGAATAAATTACCAAAACTACAAGCGGCAGAAATAAAAAGGTGAGTGTAATAATAAAAACAGTTTTAGAAAAGGAAAATCGCCCTTTTATTGCACGTCTTGCATGCCTTTCTTCTTCGTTATATGTTTTTTGCTTTGATGGAGTAAAGGCAGTACGAATCATACTCATGGTTTTCATTGTGCCTCTCCTGCTTTTTTATCTTTTACTCTTGCAGCTTCCCGTTTATTGATATACATCATCAAAATGACGCCGATAGTGGTTACCATTGTAAGAACTACCGATATTGCCGCAGCTCTGGGCCAGTTGCGCTCTCCCCGCAGGAAATCCGCTATTCTTTGCCCAAGCATATAGGAATCCATGCCGCCCACCAGCATGGGAACTGCATACGCTCCAAAAATTGGAATGAATGTAAAAAGTATTGCTGTAAAAATACCCCCTTGTATGTTTGGGATTAAAACCTTGATAATAGAAACAAATTTATTGGCTCCAAGGTCACGCGAAGCTTCCAATAAAGAAAAATCAAATTTATCTATTGTAGAAAACAAAGGTAAAATTGCATACGGCAAATACATATAAACCAAAACAAGAATTACTGCATTTTGATTGTACAGGAATGGAATAAAATCACTTGTTATTCCAAGCCGCATTAATACTGTATTTAAAAAACCATCGTTACCAAGTATATTCATCCAGGCAAAAACCCTGATAAGAAAATTTGTCCAAAATGGAATGATAATTAAAAGTAAAAGCAAAGTTTGATGTTTGCTTCGCGCCATAAAATAACCGCAGGGAAGCGCAATTAAGATAGTGATAGTTGTTGCAATTACAGAGGTTATTATTGTACGCATTGTTATGCGC
>JAITFY010000051.1 GCA_031281025.1 Treponema sp.
CCCGGCTGGAAATAAAATATTTTGCCGTACTCCCTTTGATACGTTAGCCCGCTGCGAAATACATTGCCTCCTTCAAACCAGCTTATAAATACCGTAGTTTCCGGCTCTGGAACTCCAAAGGGCTCAGAGTACATTTCCTCATTTTCAATAACAAATTGCGCGGGGATTCCCTTTGCAACGGGGTGATTGGGTGAAGCCGTCCATACACGTGTTTTTTCGCCGGCATCTCTCCAGCCTAAACAACCCGAAGTTCCCAAGAGGCTTTTGAATGGTTTTGCCAAATGAGCCGAATGAAGAAAAATAATGCCCATGCCTTTCTGCACAGAATCAACCACCCGCTTAACCAGATGATCCTGAACTTTATCGTGATGCGAATGCCCCCACCAGATCAGGACATCAGTGTTGTTTAAAATTTGTTCGGTTAGTCCCTGTTCGGGATCGGTAATGATTGAAGTTTCCGCCAAAATTTCGCTGTCTTGATTAAGAAAGCCGGCAATTGTTTTATGCAAACCTTCCGGGTACACTGAGGTTACAGCCGGCGCTTTCTGTTCATCCATGTATTCATTCCAAACTGTTACTCTAATTTTATTGTTATTAGTCATGATTATTGTTCCTTATCAAAATAATATGGTTTTCCTGTTTTTGCGGATTTGTAAATTCCATCCAGAATTTGGGTTACAACCATAGCCTGCTCAGGTAGCACATACAATTTTCCTTTGCCGCGAATTGCGTCTCTAAAAGTCCGGGCTTCCAAGTCTGTAAATTTGTCTGCGTCACCGTCAAAGAAGTCAACGCCTTGGGCCTGAAGCAGCGGGTTCATGTTATAAAGTTTGCCGTTTTTGCAGCCATTGAGTACCAGCTCTCCCTGTTTGGGCATATCTGCGCCGCCTTTGGTTCCGCATAGTGTTGTACACGCCTCGCGCTGCCGCGTGGTATTCAGCGCCCAGCTGCTTTCCAGCATAATGGTGGCGCCGTTTTTCATTACAATAAAACCAAAAGCCGAATCTTCGGCGGTAAATTCTTTGGTATTCCAGTCGCCCCAGGCATTGCCGGTGTCCTTTTCCTTGTTTAATTTGTGGAAAACAGTACCAACCGCGTATGCAGGTTCGTAGTTATTCATCATAAAGAGCGTTAAATCCAGCGCATGAGTGCCAATATCGATAAGGGGGCCGCCGCCCTGTTTTTCCTCATCAAGAAATACTCCCCAGGTGGGAACTGCCCGGCGTCTGAGCGCTGTGGCTTTGGCGTAGTAGATTTCCCCCAGAGTTCCCTTTTCGCACTCGGCTTTAAGGAAAAGACTGTCTGGCCGGAAACGGTTCTGATAACCAATGGTAAGAAGCTTTTTGTTTGTTACACTGGCGGTTATCATAACTTTGGCTTCTGCGTAATTTTTGGCCATAGGTTTTTCGCACATTACATGTTTACCCGAATTAAGGGCCGCTACAGTGATTTCGCAATGGGAATTATTCGGTGTAAGTACGCATACCGCATCAAGCTCTTCCTTTAAAAGGTCTTTGTAATTGGTAAAAACCTTTCCTTTGCCTTCGCTGTATTTTATATTGGCTTCTTCTGCCCGTTGTGGGATTATATCGCAATATGATGTAATGTCCACATCACCCAGCCGTTTTGTTGCGGGAAGATGTTTTCCGTTGGCGATACCGCCGCATCCTATGATACCGTATTTAAGTTTTTTTGCCATAATCTCCTCCACTTTCCTTTCCCTAAAAGGTATAAAATTGTAGTTAATGTTTCAACCCTATTGACATTTTTATTTTTATATCTTAATGTTTAAGATAGTTGGATAATTTTTAGTTTGAGTAGAAAAGATTTTTTCGGTTTTAGAAAACCGTGTAGTTTAGGGATTGCTTCTGTTCTTGTTTTTCGCTGCTTGCTTTTTAGCTTGTCTTTTTCTCCCTTTACAATTGCATCTATTTTCTCCGGTTTCAGGCAGGGTGCCTGATATAGGGGAATTTGAGTCGTTCGCTTGTGCGGACGTGAATACCTGGACGTAAGTCCAACAAGAAGGATTTTTTCAATGGCCAAGAAACTGTATGTCGGTAACCTTTCGTACAACACTACCGAAGATAGTCTGCGCAGCCTCTTTTCAGGGTTTGGCAGTATCACCTCCGTAAAGATCATTGCTGATCGTGAGTCCGGCAACTCCAAAGGGTTCGGATTTATCGAAATGAGCAGCGACGAAGAAGCCGCCGCCGCAATCGCGGGCACAAACGGCCGCGAATTTGACGGCCGTCAGCTCCGTGTAAACGAGGCGATGGACAAACCACGCCGAGATCGTTCAGGCGGCGGAAACTGGTAAATTGTCTGGCCGCTAAATCTGCATTTTGATTTAGTGGCCAGGCTATTTCGTATTTTAAACCACAAACCTCACGAACTAACCAACAAGGACAGAAGCGAAGGCTTTAGCTTTAAGAGTTTTAGCTGAAAGATATGGAAATAAGCAGCTGATTTTTACGTACCCCTGACACCTTCGTTTTTCGACTTCTTCCGTCTTCTTGACATTGCAAGAAAACATGTGTATTATTATAGAGTATGGAAGCAAATTTGGTCATAGATACCACGTTGTTAGAGCAGGCTCTCGATGTCGGTGGCTTGGAAGCCAAGAATGAAACAATCAACTTAGCCCTTGAAGAATTTATTGAAAGACGGGCAGGAAAAAGTATTATATCTTTGTTTAATACAGTTGAATATGATGAAAATTATAACTATAAGAAATTACGATGAAAGTCTTGGTTGACACTCCAATTTGGTCGTTAGCATTTAGAAAAAAAGAAATAGGTAACATAAATAATATTGCTATAAAAAATTTAGCTGATCTAATTCAAGATAGGCGAATTGCCATTATAGGGCCTGTGCGACAGGAAGTGTTGTCTGGCATATCTGATAAGTATAAGTTTTATGAAATAAAAGATAAAATGGCGTTTTTTTCTGATTATGTTATAAAGACAGACGATTATGAATTTGCGGCAGAATGTTCAAATGAATGCAGGAGAAATGGTATACAAGGTTCCCACACTGATTTTTTGATTTGTGCAGTTGCAATAAAAAATGGTTGGGAAATATTTACTGAAGATGCTGATTTTTTTGAATATGAAAAATATATACCGGTAAAAATGTATACATTAAAATAACCATTACACATACCCAAAAAAAAAAGGTTGTTCCTGGAAAACCCCGGAACAACCTTGCTTTTAATCAATTACAAGCAAGCTGCTAAATTAGAACCCTATGCTTAATGCGAGCGGGAACCGTAAATCGCCTGATGCTACAGCTGTAGAAGCAAACGAATAAAACGGAGAAAGTTTAAATTCGGTAAAGAGACCGTTGACTACCCGTCTAAAGGGGACAATCTCAAAACCAAGTCCTGCTGTAGCAACAGTAGCAGTGCCGGTATAACCTAATACTGCACGAAGCTGTTGATTAATATCGAACTTTACTTTTACAAATTGAGTAGCGCCGTAATTTGTAAAACTAACAATCATCGGGCCGGCAACACGTACATTGAGGCCAAATACTGAATCGGTGGCTAAAGCACTGCCTCCAGTAACTGCAATACGTGGTGATTGCCCAATATCAAACGATAAAAGGGGAAAGCCTTCCTGAGCTGTTAGGTTTGCAACCGGCAGCATCAGAATGGCAATAAAAAATACAAAAAATAATTTTTTCACGATTTCTCCTTAATTAGAGTCCAAAGGACGTTCGGAGTACAAAAAGGACTTTGCCATCTCCAAAACCAGAAGTAGGCGCCAGGTAATCTACTCTTATCCCCATGTTGTAAGCAATACCGTTGGCAGCTCTGGCTTCAAAAAAAGTTCCAGACATGCCGAGGATAACATGAGGTACAGCAGGATCACCACCACCAGCAGGAACTGCTCCATATCCAATACCTACACCAATTTGGTCGGTAAAAGCAAAAGCTACACGCAGAAGATTAACATCCAGCATTCTTTCAAAACCAACTTCCAGATTGTCGGCAACAACAATACCTACACCAAAGTTTGTGCCTCCTATTAAATCTTCTTCGACAAGGTCATAACCTATCGGAATACCGACACTAAAGGAAAACATCTTTGGTCTTGAGCTTTCTAAATCCTGGGCCATTGCAGGAATCACAACTAATCCAGCCAAGAGAAAAAACGCAATAATAGTTTTTTTCATAATAGAACCTCCGTTAGAAGCCTACGCTTAAAGCGAGCGGGAGCAATAACCGGCCTTTTGCTACACCATCATTCACAAACGCATAAAACGGAGAAAGTTTAAATTCAGTATAGAGGCCGCTGATCGCCCGTCTAAAGGGGATAATCTCAAAACCGAGCCCTGAGTAGTTGGGAGAAGGAGGAGGAGTACCGGCGATATTACCAGTGCCATAACCTATTACTGCACGAAGCTGTCCATTAATATCGAACTTTCCTTTTACAAATCGAGCAAAGCCGTCGTAATTTGTAAAACCAATAATCATTGGGCCGGCAACACGTACATTGAGGCCAAATACTGCATGGGAACTTAAAGTGTTGCTTCCATCAACAAGAAAACTTGGCGCTTGCCCAATATCAAACGACAAAAGGGTAAAACCTTCCTGAGCTGTCAGGTTTGCAACTGGCAGCATCAGTATAGCAATAAAAAATACAAAAAACAATTTTTTCATGATATTCTCCTGTTAATTAGAGTCCAAAGGACGTTCGGAGTGTAAAAAGGATTGCGCCATCTCCAAAACTAGAAGTAAACGCCATGTAATCTACTCTTATCCCCATGTTGTAAGCAATACCGTTGGCAGCTCTGGCTTCATAAAATGTTCCAGATATGCCGAGGATAACACAAGCTGGACCACCAAGACTTCCGAATCCAATGCCTGCACCAATTTGGTCGGTAAAGGCAAAAGCTACACGCAGAAGATTGGCGGCCATCATCCTTTCAAAACCAACTTCCAGATTGTCGGCAACAGCAATGCCTAAACCAAAGTTTGAACCTGCTACTAAATCTTCACTAACAAGGTCATAACCTATCGGAACACCAATACTAAAGGAAAACAGTTGTGGTTTTGTGCTTGTGAAATCCTGGGCCATTGCGGGAATTGCAATAAGTCCGGCCAAAAGAAAAAATGCGATAATAGTTCTTTTCATAATAGAACCTCCTAAAAATTACAAACTTATACAAGTTTGTTAATATTAAGATAATTGACTTTTTTTTGGTTTTTGTCAAGTAGGGAGAATATATCAGATTTTTATCAAATTTATGGTTGAAACTTACTGATTGTTTTTATATACTGTCAATGTATAAATATTATTTTTTGGAGGAAATATGAAAAAGGTAATTTGGATTCTTGCAGCTATCCTTCTGGTTAGCAGTGTTTTCTTTATGGGATGCCAAAGGAGTCATGACGGCATAACAATCAGGCCTGGTGTTTTGCTGGTTGGGGTAGATATTGGCTATCCGCCAATGGAATACTTTGATACAGACGGTGTAACCCCCATAGGTTTTGACATCGATATGACCAAAGCTCTTGCAGAAAGAATGAACCTAAGGGCGGAGTTTGTTAACACCGACTGGGAAGGTATTTTTGACGGGGTTACTACAAACAGATATGATGCTATTATATCATCCGTAACAATCACCCCAGCAAGACTGGAAGTTCATAATTTTAGTAAACCGTATATTGCAAATACCCTTGCAATGGTGCTGCTTAGAGATTCTAATGTAACTGCCAGAATCCCGGAAGAATTAACCGGTCTTGACGTGGCATTCCAGAGAGCCACCACCGCAGATTTTTTCATGGAAGAACTTGTTGCCAGAACCGGGTTGAATTATACCCCCCGCAGATACGATCAGGTTATTCGTTGTTTTGACGAACTGCGTCTGGGCAGAGTTCACGCAATCGTCACAGACCTTCTTGTAGCCTACGATTATATCGCTGCTACAGACAGCCCCTTTGAAATTGTCTGGAGAAGTGATGAACCTGAAGTTTTTGGCATTTGTATGAGAAAAGGAAATGATGCCCTTACCGAAGCTTTTGACAAAGCTCTGGAAGAATTATTTGATGACGGAACCATGCTGAGAATTTCCTATGATATATTCGGTATGGACATGGTTACACAAGCACGGCAACAGTGGTAGAATTTCAAGAGACCATCAATTTGATGGTCTCATGGCTTCCTTCTCTTCTCAGAGGTGCGAGGATCACAGTTGGTCTGACGGTCTGTTCTATGGCCGCAGGCCTTGTGATAAGCCTCTTTATCGCCCTTGGGAAGATGTCAAAAAGTATTGTCATCAACAAATTATGCACCGCGTATACTTTCTTCTTTAGGGGTACGCCTCTATTGATGCAGATATACTTTATCTACTTTGCATTGCCGATGATTTCTCCGGCTTTCCTTATTAATACGGGATATCCAGAAATCGATCGCTTTATCTACGCCTTTATTGCCTTTAGTTTAAATATGGCGGCATATTTAGCCGAGATCATCAGAGCGGCTATTCAAAGCATTGACAAAGGCCAATTTGAAGCTTCCCGTGCGCTGGGACTATCCTATGCGCAAACCATGCGGCTTGTGATTTTTCCACAGTCGATTCGACGGCTTATTCCGCCTGTAGGTAATGAGTTTATCCTAATGTTAAAAGATGTCTCCCTTGTGTCCATGATTGCGCTGGTTGACATTACAAGAGCCACAAGACAGATCGAGAACTCAACCCGTTCCGCCCTGGTGTATATTCCGGCGATGCTTCTGTACTTGATCATCACTGCGATTTTTACTTTTATTTTCCGCCGGCTGGAAAAAAAGTATTCGGTATACGAGTGAGATAAGCTATGTCGATGATCAAAACTGTCGAGGTACATAAAACCTTCCGTAAAAGCGGGCGTCCGCCGTTGCATGTGTTAAAGGGTATTACCCTTACTGTTAAGCAGAAAGAAGTTATCTGCATCATCGGGCCGTCCGGTTCCGGTAAATCAACTTATCTTCGTATCTTAAACCACCTTGAACCGATTGACGATGGCCAAATATACATCGAAGATAAATTGCTCTTTGACTGTCATAATGGAAAAAACAAAGTTAAGATGCACCATGATGAACGGAATAAAACCCTATTGGAAGTGGGCATGGTGTTTCAACGTTTTAACCTTTTCCCGCACAAAACGGCGCTTCAAAATGTAATGCTTGCTCCTGTAAATGTCCGCAAACTGCCTTCCAATGAAGCGAAGGAGCGGGCAAAAACAATTCTGGATCGAGTTGGTTTAAACGATAAATTCGATGTATATCCCGCCCAATTGTCCGGCGGCCAGCAGCAGAGAGTCGCCATAGCCCGTGCCCTTGCAATGGAGCCGCGAATCATGCTCTTTGACGAGCCAACCTCCTCCCTTGACCCGGAGCTTGTCGGCGAAGTGTTGGCAGTAATGAAGCAGCTAGCCCGCGATGGTATGACCATGCTGGTTGTCAGCCACGAAATGGGCTTTGCCCGCGAAGTTGCCGACAGGGTACTTGTAATGTTTGACGGCCAAATAATCGAAGAAGACACCCCCGAAGTGATATTCAACAATCCCCAGAATGAACGCACCAGGCAATTTTTACAAAGCGTCTTGTAAAAAACAACTTGCCGTAATTCACTTTTTTGGTTAAAATAGAGTTTACCATGAATATAGCAATTTTCGTAGATTGTTACACACCTCAAGTTAATGGTGTGGTAACGGTAGTTAGGACACTTAAAACGGAACTGGAAAATCGCGGGCATCGTGTATATATTTTTACCGTGCAGCATCCAAATGCGGTAGAGGAAAAAAACGTTTTTCGTGTAAACTCAATAAAATTCCCAAATGAACCGCAGCATCGTATAGGTTTTTTTCTGGCTGATAAACTGATCAATAAAGTTCGTTCTCTTAATATCGATATTATTCACTCCCATACAGAGTTCAGCCTTTACCTTGCTTCGCGTATTGTGGGCCGTAAACTTAAGATACCTACGGTTCATACCATGCATACATACTATAAAGACTATCTTTATTATGCGCCTTTTCTTGTGGAAATGTATTTAAAAAGCAATTTGGGAATTTACTTTCGTACAATTTTAAAAAAACAAAAATGCATCGTTGCGCCATCGCTTAAAATAAAGAATTTCCTGGAAAAAGAATGCAGGATTAAACCTCCGGTTCAGGTAGTTCCAAATGGAATTGATCTTTCTCTTTTTTACGAACACTCTCAGGAAATTCAAAATGATGTAATGGATATACGAAAACGGTACAATATTGCCAGCGATGATGAGGTAATTGTTTTTGTTGGCAGGCTTGGTGCCGAGAAAAATATTGGAACCTTGTTTGAGAATATCAAGCAAATTCGTTCGCACCGGAACAAGGTAAAATTATTGCTTGTTGGAGACGGCCCCGATAAAAAATCCCTGCAGGAACGCTGCCATGAACTGGGAATATCAGACAGCGTAATTTTTACCGGATATCTGCGCTGGCCGGACGAAATACGGCTGGTTTACAAAGCAGCAGATATTTTCATGAGCGCATCACACAGCGAAGTTCATCCAATCACTTTCATCGAAGCAATGGCGACAGGGCTTCCCGTTGTAGCAGCGGCAGATTTGAGTATCGCCGGAATGGTAATTAACGGTGAAAACGGCTGGGCGTTGGATGATGATAAAAAACTCTGGGAAAAAGCAGTTGAAATATTATCCAATAAAGATGAAATGATTAAAATGGGAAAACGCTCAGACGAAATATCACGGAATTACTCCTTAGATCGTTTTATTAATAACATGATTGCTGTTTATGAACAATACCGTAAACAATGAACCCTGAAACAATACCTTTAAGTTTTTCTGAGATAGGTGTCACTTCCTGTTTTATCAAGCGATTGGAAGATCGTTTTATAACCAAACCTACTGATATCCAATGTAAAATTGTTCCGATGCTTGCCGCTGGGCAAAATGTCTTTTTTACTTCGGCTACCGGTACTGGAAAAACATTTGCCTATCTTTTGCCGATCTTGAACAGTTTGCTGGAACAGCAGAATGAGCCTGGGGTAAAACCGTATACCATGATTGTTGCCCCAACACTGGAATTATGCACGCAAATTAAAAATGAACTGGATTTTTTGCTGACTGACTTAAAAATCAGTTCATCTTTGCTTATTGGAAGCGCCAGTCTTGAACGTCAGATTGAAGAACTGCGAAAAAAAAAGAGTGACATAATTGTAGGAAACCCAAACAGGCTGCTTATTCTTGCCAGAAAAGGACTAATAAAATTGAATAACCTGCGTTTTCTGGTTCTTGATGAAGCCGACCGTCTTGTGAGCGAGGAAATGTTGGATGACACGAATGAACTGTGTGAGATTGTTTTTTATAAAAATAAGATTCGTCCTGTTATTACCGCATGTTCTGCAACGATAAACAGTAATTGCAGGGAAAAATTGTTAATTACCTGCAAAGACAACAATATCCCATTTGTTGAATCGAATGATCATGAGATTCTGCGGGAAAAAATCGAACACTGGGCAATTTTCAGCGAAAAGCGCCGCAAGGATCAAACATTGCGTTCACTGTTATCTGCGCTAAAAACAAACCCGCGCACCAAAAAAACCGGAGTTAAAGCGCTTGTTTTTACAAGCAGAAACGACGAAGCGTTGTTTGTTTTTTCACGTCTCCAGCATCACAATGTGCCAGTCTCCGGTCTTTTTGGAAAGGTAAATAAAAAGGCCATCTCAAGCGAAGACCGCAAAGCGGCGCTGGACTCCTTCCGCGATGGAAAAGTGCTCGCTCTTGTTTCCACCGATCTTGCAGCCCGCGGCCTGGATATTCCCGGCATCACCCACGTTATCGCCCTTGATGTCCCCTCTGACAGCGAGGTTTACATCCATCGCTGCGGCCGTACGGGGCGAGCCGGCAAGAGGGGCGTGATGGTTACCATTGGCGATGAAACCCAAATGCGCCTGCTTGCCATGCTGGAGAAAAAACTTAAAATTGTTGTATACCCTAAGGAACTGCACTACGGCAAAGTTTGCGCGCCAGTACCAATGGAGGGGTAAATCACATATCAGTTTAAATCTGCATTTTTTGACAGCAATTTCCACTTGGCTTTAAGCCTGTGAAGGCTTGCGTCTACCGTGCCCTTTGAAATTCCGATAATTTCTGCAATTTGCTGGTTGGTAGCATCTTTGCGGGCAACTGACAAGCGTTTTCTCATTTTTTCCAGTCTTTGTTTTGCTTTTTCGTATTGAAGCTTTAATTTGTTATGTTTTATGTCCTTTTCGTGATAAAGCGACAGTTTTTTTTCGTAAATATGGCATCTTAAAAATTGGGTGTATATTCTTTCTTTTAAATAAAAAATAGCATCGTCTTTTTTTTGTCTGATTGAACGAATCTCATCAAGCTTCTCTATTAATTCCTTGCTGTCAATTCCGATTCTTGGAGCAATCGCTTCCGCAAAATCATCAGAGACATAGTAATAACATTTTAGAATAAGCGCTAAAATGCGTCTGGTACTCCTTCTGCCTTTTTTATCGATAATTAGTTTTGCTATTACGTTCTCAACGTTTTTATTTAGATTTGCCGGTGTATTTGACGCTGACATGTATGATACGGTTTCTTCACGAACAAAAAAGTCAGGGATTTGAGCGCTCCATGATGAGTATTCGGTTATTTCGTTGGATGTTATACGCACACGATATTCCTTTGAAGAAATTAACAGAACTTTTGCTATGTATGCATCAAATGATGCGCCTACATCCTTGTAAGAATCTATTGCTTTACGAAGACGCGGATAAAACCATGAAATATAATCTTCGTAATCATCACGTTTCCAATGACCAAGACAGGTTTTTTCCTGATTGTAAATAAGATAACTGTAAATAGATCCTTCAAATTCGGTGCGCGCCAATTCGCCAGCCAAATACTCCGAATATAATTCGTTTAATGATTGTTGCAGCATGATTAAGTATCGGATTTAAAAAAAACCGGAGAAAGAATAAGTCAAGAAAATAAATATATAAATGAGATTAATAATTTTATAATATTTTTAGTTAATCAGTGAAAACGCTCGAGAATGCTTCTAACATTTTTTGTTTTACAAATGAAATATCACCTTTCATTGTGAGGCCTGAAGCATTCTTGTGACCGCCTCCGCCAAAGATAGAAGCAACTTTTGCTACATTTATTGCATCAACAGATCTAAAACTCACTGCACAATTATCTTCACACTCCTGGCGGATAGTTAAAAAAACCTGTACACCTTTGATCGACAGCATTAGTTGATTCAAGATGTCAGAATCCCTGTTTTCTATGCCATACTTTTTAAAGTCTTCCAAAGTTTCGTAAGACAATAAAAGTTTTCCGTCAAAATATGATTCTGTTCTTAAAAGAATATGCCCCAACAATATTCTGGAATCAAGGCTTTTACCGCCGTATATTGAATTATAGATTTTTTTTTTTTTTTCTCCCCTTAACACCATTTCTTTTGCAGCATCAAACACGACGGAATTTTTTTCTGTTAGATGACGAAAAAATCCATTGTCTGTACTGAGACCAAAAAAAAGCAAAGTTGCTTCTTCTTTTGTTAATTCAAGGTTAAGCGCTTTAATCAGTTTATAAACAAGCAGTGTACACGATGGAGAATTTTCATCGATATAGACAGGCTGCTGAGGCGTTGATTCTGAATGGTTTACAGCAATATGATGATCAATAACAGCACATGGGAATTTATCCAAAAATTCCTTAATACTGCCGGTTCTTTCTTTGTCTGAGCAGTCAATGATTATTACTTTTGCATCGACAGTGTTTTCGTCTTTTGGGATAGTTACAAATTGTCCGGCATAACTTTGTACTTCTGTACGTTTAAAAGGCCCTGCCGAACACAATACAACTTCCTTGCCCAGACGTTCAAGCGCGCTGCGTAGAGCAAGCTGGCTTCCTATACAGTCTCCGTCAGGCTCTTTATGTCCGGCAATTATAAAACGCGGACAAGACCCTATAAACTGAATAAGGTCTTGCGGCGGATTTTTAATTTCAATTTCTAAACCTGTTTCCTGGTTGTTCATTTGCATCAAGTCATCAGAATTGGAGATTAATTGTATCGCCATCCTGAAAAAATCTGCTTACATCTGAGCCTTGTGATAAACTTCCCCAGGTTATGTGTCCTCTGGAAGCATGGGTATACAACCGGACATGGGAAAGTTCTCCATCTTTATAAAAGATAGACATCGAAGGCCAGTTTGTCCCGCGTGGCAAACGAACTTTATCCCCTTTGGTGGCAGCTCCATAAAACCATTCGTTGGGAATACCAACTGTATGAAACCCTGTTTGAGTACGGTACTGAATAATGTAACCCATATTTGATGGAAATATTCTTTCTACGGAAACATTGACGTAGTATGTACCAGAATCATCCTGAGCGAAAACCGGTGTAATAATTGCAAAAAAAAGTAATGCAATAATAAGTTTTTTCATGTGACCTCCAGAATTTAAATTCTAATTGATAGTAAAGAAATATTCAAGAGAAATTAATTATAATTATAAACATACTTTAGAAAGTACCTCCCGTACTGCTCCTGGACCGGCTAACATTTGGGTAAACAAGTCTTCGACATATTCGCCCAAGCCAACTTCGTACACATTTACGCCAAAATATGCAGGATTGGACAGGATTGGCTTTAGTTTGTCGTGGAAAGGGCCGGTTTGTCCAAGTGTTATACCAGAAAGGCTGGTTGTCAAAAATTCCAGGTTGGGATCGGGGTTTACCTCGAATGGTTTGCCTTCGTCATCAATGCCAAGCAGATAGCGAAGCCATCCGGCAAGAACTAACGGGATAAATTTAAGGTCTGCGCATTTATTATTGTAGGCTTTTAAGGTTTCTCCAAACCGGATGGGAATTTTTAGGGATGTATCCATAGCAATGCGTTGAGGAGCATCCGGCATAAACGGGTTGGGCAAGCGTACTTTTATAACCTGATCGATAAAGTCTCTGGGTTTGATTATGCCTGGATCTGTTACTACCGGAAGTCCTTCGATATAACCTACGCCTTCTACTAACTTTACAAGGAAAGGATTTTTCATTTCTTCGCTGATCCGTGTGTAACCCAGTATGCAGCCAAAAACAGCAAGGCTTGTATGCAGCGGGTTAAGGCAGGTGCAGACTTTCATTTTTTCAACGTTGTCTACTGTTTCCTTGTCTGTAAACAAAACGCCGGCTTTTTCCAAAGCAGGTTTTCCGTTGGGAAAAGCGTCTTCGACTACAAGGTATTGGGGTTCTTCGGCATTTACAAATGGAGCAACATAGGTTTGTTTTTTTGTAACAACGCCATCCATGTCTTCAAGGCCGGCTGCGGCAAGCATATCACGTACACTGTCATCGGGGCGCGGAGTGATTTTATCGATCATTGTCCAAGGGAAAGATACTTTGCTTTTATCGCGTACATAGTTCAAAAAACCTGCATCGGCGGTACCGTTTTCCACCCAGCTCTTTGCAAATGCTTCCATTGCAGCAAAGAGGATGTCTCCGTTATGCGAACAATTATCCATGCTGACCATAGCCAGCGGAAGAGCTCCTTGCAGATAACGTACATGCAAGAGAGCTGCAATCCGCCCCAGATAACTTTTAGGAGTATTTGCAGCTGGACCGGTTTTTAAGTCTTCTGCAATATCTGGAAACGGTGTTGCATCGCGGCCTGTCAGACTGTAGCCCTTTTCGGTAATTGTAAAACTTGCCATTTGCAAAGAAGGTTCTGTTATGATTTTCTTGAGTTCATCAAACTCGGTGTCCATCTTTAAGGATGACGCAATCGATGCGATAACCTTTTTTTCGGTACTTCCATCCGGTTTTAGTGTTACAAGAATTGTCAAATTATCGTAGTTGGTAAAACTTTTGTCGATTATCTCGCTGTCATAACCTTCGGCAACGATAATGCCTGTGGTTTCGATTCCGTCTTCCAGAAGCTGCTGAGCCATTGCCGCAGGAAAGGCGCGAAAGATATTTCCAGCTCCAAAATGTACCCATTTGGGCGCCGCTTTTGTTGCGGTTATCATTTTCTCCCGGTCAAAACGCGGCAAAGCAATGTCCGCTTTTTGCCAAAAATCAGTGTTTTTTAGTGATTCATTGTTTAATTTCATATGGCTCCTCTCTCAATACTGTATCAATATTTTTGTATGTTGGTCAAGTGAAGTGAATGTTGATTAGCGGTTAACAAATTCCAGTCCACGTGTGTTCATTACTCTGAGAGAAGACAATTCAAGGTACAGAAAGCGGCTGGAACCTTGTTGATAAAAACTTAACACGCCTGTAACATCAACCCAAGAATCAGTTTCTGGAAACGGTTTTTCATGACCTTCTGGCCATCGTACATCAAAACCGATCTTTCCGCCGCCGCAACAGTTGTCTATTGAATTACGATAAACAGAATAGAATTGTTCTCCATTCATTTGACTATTCAGGAAAATTCCTTCTAACCTTAATGTTTTTCCCAAATAACTATTAATATTCATGTATATATCCTGTATCTGGGTTAAAAACATTCTTTCTCTTATTTCGATAATCGAGTTTTCTTCTGTTCTGATTCTGTTACAGCCGGTTATAAAAATGGAAACAAGTATTACAACCAAGATAATGTTTTTACTCATTGTTACTTCCTTAACTTACCAAATATAGTTGAATTGAATAGAATGGCAGCAAGCCAAAAAAGCGCAAAAATAATTATGTTAATAAGTACAACACTTGCGCCAGTTGGTGTATTGTATATATACGAAACTACCACGCCTGTAAAAAAACAAACTATCGAAATTATAGCAGAACAAATGGTGACGCTTTTAAACTTTTTTAATAACCGCATTGAACTAAGAGCAGGAAAAATAATCAAGCTTGAAATCAACATTACTCCCATCAACCGCATACCAAGCACAATTGTAAGGGCAGTCAATAAAGCAATAAGCATATTATACAGACCAGTATTTATTCCTGCTGTTTTTGCAAAAGTTTCGTCAAAAGTAATGGCGAATAATTTATGGTAAAACAGGATAAAAAGTAAAAGTACGACAACAGAAAGAGTGATGCTAAGATATACATCCGTTTGACTCATCGCAAGAATACTGCCAAAGAGATAATTACAAACATCGGTGTTCATTCCCGTTGATTGTGAAATGATTATCACGCCAATGGCAAGAGAGCTGGTAGAAATAAGGGCGACAGCGGCATCGCCTTTTAACTTGCTGTTTTCACTCAAACGAAGCAGCAAAAAAGCTGCTGCAATTACCATCGGAATAGAAACTGCCAACGGTGTCATGTTAAGTGCAGTTGCAACAGCCAGCGAGCCAAAACCCACATTGGAAAGTCCATTGCCAATCATTGAATAACGTTTTAAAACAAGTGACACCCCAAGCAGAGCTGCACAAACCGAGACAAGAACGCCCACAATAACCGCCCTAACCAGAAAGGTAAAACTGAACATTTCAAAAATTATTTCAAACATCGTTTTTCTCCATTTTACCAAAGAAATTTTTACCTGTTTCCGAACGCTTGTATTCTTCCGCACTGCCAAAAAAGAGTTGGCGTTTTTGCAGATGAAGAACATGAGTGACACAATCGGCAGCATCAACATCGTGAGAAGCCATAACTATAGTCATTCCTGTTTCACGATTGATCATGGTAAGCTGCTGATACAATTCCGCACTTATCAGAGGATCAAGTCCAGCGAAAGGTTCATCCAAAATCAGCAAATTCTTAGCGGCACACAAAGAACGAGCCAGCAGAACACGACGCTGCTGCCCGCCAGAAAGTTCCCTAAAACAATGGGTCTTTAAATCGGCAATGCCAAGCAGCCGCATATTTTCCAGCGCCTTTTGTCTTTCCGTGCGGGTGTAAAACGGTCTTAGTTTCATCTTACCCAGATTTCCCGACATAACTATTTCAAAAGCTCCGGCGGGAAAATCCTGTTTTGGGGCAATCTGCTGAGAAAGATAACCTGTGTAAGTTTTCTCAAACTCTCCTTTAAAACTGAGCACCCCCTCCATAGGAGGCAGGAGACGTAACAAACCCTTAATTAGAGTACTCTTGCCGGAACCGTTTTCTCCGGCAAGCAAGAGAAAGTTCCCGGCCTCAACGTTAAAATTGAGACCGCTGACAATTATATGTCCATTATATCCGAATGAAACATTCTGACATTGTATAGACATTAATACAAAGCCTCCCGTAATGTTTCAACATTACGGCGCATAAAATCAAGATACCCCAAACCTGCGTCAAAATCGCGTCTGGAAACATTGTGAACGGAATGAAGAAGGCGTTTCCTCGCTCCAGTTTCCCCGCTAATCGCATCAGCCATTCGCTCATTGGAAAGCTCGATGTGAAACACGACGGGAATTTGTTCAGCTCTTATTCTGTTGATCAGGAAAGCTACTGTGGCTGCACTCGGCTCGGTTTGTGTGGAACAACCTCCAAAAGCGGCAAAGTACGTCAGCCCATAAGCGTCAGCAAAGTACCGGAAAGGGAAACGGTCGCCAAAAATAATTGTTTTCCGTCTTGCACCTGCGACAACTTCGGAAAAGGCAGCGTTTAGTTGTTCCAGTTCTTTGATGTAAGCTTCGGCGTTTTCCTGGAAAAAAGCAGCGTTCTCAGGGTCGGCATCACTGAGAAGTTCGGTAATTGCCCGGATGATCAATATCGCATTTTTAGGAGAAGTCCAAACATGCTCATCATACTCGGCATCATCGCAGTGTTCGTGCTCATGCTCATCATGGTGCTCATGCTCATCATGATGCCCATGCTCATCATGATGAGCATCATGGTGATGATAGCACTCCATTCCTTCGACAAATTCCTCCATGACTACATCAACCACATCCATCATGGCAAGAATTTTCAGGTTCTCTGTGTTCATCGATTGTAAAATACGTTCTATCCACATTTCAGATTGGCCTCCTACAAAGACAAAAATATCACTATTCTGAATTGTGATGATATCTCTTGGCGAAGGCTCAAAAGAGTGGCTTTCCGCTCCTGGCGACAGCAGTAAGGTCAAGTTTACTTTATCCCCGGCAATCTGACGGACAAAATCATACGCCGGAAAAATCGTTGCTGTTACATTTAATCGTCCATCCTGGTTTCTAATTGTATTTCTGTTTTGTCTGCAGCCAATGACAGACAACATGGCAATAATTATTATTGCTGTTAAAACTATTTTCTTCATGTATCAATAATATCAATACAAATTAATTTGTTCAATTCTTCAAAGACGGATTCAAGTTCGTCAAATTTTAGCAATGCCCTGCTGTCCAGCGGAGTGGACATATTGTTGACAATTACGATCTTGCCGCCGCTGCGCAAGGTATACTCCGGCATAGAGGCAGCAGGGTAGACAGTCAGGCTTGTTCCAAGCACCAGCATCAAGTCCGCCTGCCGCGATTCGATGGTCGCCAGTTTTAGCGCCTCTACGGGAAGGCTTTCGCCAAAAAACGTGATTGCCGGTTTTAAAACCCTGCTGCACTTTGGGCATTTGGGCATCTCCCCTTTGCGTACCACCGCAGCAACTTCTTCGTAACTAACGCGTATTCCATCGCAGCGCAGGCAGTGGTGCGTTACCGGCGACCCATGAATCTCAATCACATTTTTACAGCCGCCTTTTTGATGCAAAAGATCTATGTTCTGTGTTATCAGCGCTTTGAGATAACCCTGCTGCTCTAATTTCCCCAATACATTGTGAACAATCGATGGTTCTTTTTCATCTATATTGTAAATGAATGAACCTGCATTATCGTAATAAAATGATGGATCCTTTTCAAAGTAATGGATGCTGAAAATTTTTTCCGCATCCATTTCATTGTACAACCCATTCTTGCCGCGAAAATCACGGATACCCGATAACGTACTTACTCCCGCACCTGTAAGGGCAACCAAGTGTTTGGACTTTTGGATGAGCTTGTGCAGTTGTAATATGCTTTCTTTCGTTTTCATTTTCCATTAGTTTTACCTTAGCGGCAACAACAACAATGCTGCTGTGATCTGCGATTGGAGTTGTGGCCTCTATTGTGGTGTTGGTTACGGTTGTGGTGATTGTTTCGATTTGAGCGATTACCCATATTTTGGCGGCGGCCAGGATTGGGGTTATTGCCAGGTCCTTGCCTGAATTGATTTCGATTGTTTCCGGGGTTTTCCCGGTTTTGCATGTGGGCAAAATTTGGTGATGTAAAATCATAGGATTGCCCGCCGATAGTTACTTTTGTGGGTTGAATAACGTTCCTGTAACGAAAACCCTCGACAGAAATGCTTTCTCCTTCACGTAATCCGTTAATAAAACCAATGAAACGGTTCAGTCTTGGAATAAAGTAGACAGAAACATTTCCTTCGCCTGTACTCTGAACTGCAACAATTCCCCGTTCTAGTTTTAAAGTTCCATTTATAGTAACCGAATTATTTTCTGGCGAACGATTAGACCGTTGATTACTCCTGTCCTGAGCAAAGATACTACCAATAAGTAAAAATCCAATAACCAGAAAAACTGTAAGCTTTTTCATTATAAGCCTCCATAAAATAAGTAATAACGCCTTTTAACGGCGTATAATAATTAAACAAAAAATAAAAATATATGTTACAATATGAAACATGAAATATTTTTGCAATTATAACTACAAATTCTGTAACCTTTTTATTGCAGAAGATAACGGCTCAATTTGTTATATTCTTTTTAAAAAAGATAAACTGCAAAATGATTTTGTAAAAAACGAAACTCCTTTGATAAAAAAAACTGCAAAACAACTTGATGAATATTTTAACGGAAAACGTAAAGTATTTGAACTGCCTTTAATAATGTATGGAACGGATTTTCAGGTGAAGGTGTGGAAAGCGCTGGAAAAAATCCCTTATGGCGAAACACGCACTTACGGTGAAATTGCCGCCATGATTGGAAACCCAAAGGCAAGCCGTGCCGTTGGTATGGCAAACAATCGCAATCCAATATCGATCATTGTTCCTTGTCACAGAGTTATTGGCTGTAACAATAAACTGGTAGGTTATGGCGGCGGCCTGGAACTTAAACAAATATTACTTGATACAGAAAAATCACAATTTATCACTGTTGTGCTGAAAGAACGAGCAATGAAATAAATAACAGCAAAGTAAAGATAACAATAAATAAAATAAGGGCCGGCATAAAACCAATGCTAAGAATCAGCCATATTCCCAGAGTGTTGGAAACAGCATTGTAAAGATAAATTAAACCGTTAAAAACAATGGGCAAAACCAGAAGCATCGGAATTAAAAGATAGCGGGGTTTTTTTATAGCACGGTAACGCCAGCCAAGTATAATTGCAAAAATTGCAATTGGCAGAAAAAACAACACAGAACCAAGCCGGTTTAAAATTTCTGCATGAAAAACCTGAGGAATATATCCAATTGTTTTTAGTTTACTTGCTGCATTAAAAAGTTCAAAAATCTGAAGGTTAGACAGCCCGCGACGTATGTGCGAAGCAACTATAAAATCTTCAAAACTCATGTCCAGTACAAAAAAAGTTTGATGGATTCCGCTGTATCTTTCGCTGCCAAAAAGCCATTCGCTTTTGGATGCATTTTCTTCATTGTTACGATCCAGCGCATGGGTTAAAACAAGTATCTGGGGTTTATCGTCTATTGTAAACGGCAACAGTTTCGCATAACGTGATGTTACGCTTGCCAAAAGATTGTTGTACTCATCGAACTTCATGTATTCAAGTCCCATGCCATATGCAAAATCTGACGAAATTGTCAGGGCGGAAAAACGCATCACCATTCTTCCGTTATCTGATGGCAATGAATATAAAGCGCTGTTTATTATCTCTCCAAATGACATGTTCATTTCGTCAATAAAAAATGCCGATCTGACAGCATGACGTTCACTCAAGGCAAGGAAATTTATAACATCAGGGTCATCGGGGGTGAGGGATAATAACTCCTGGAAAATGTAAAATGCCTCTATCCATCTTTCCGAATTAATTGCCTGATAACCGGAAAGTTTCATGTTATGCAGCCTAAATAGCTGTTCTTCCCTTTGGGTTGGTGCCTGAAGAGTGATCATGTTCCAGGCTTCGCTGGCCAATCTTGCTGCAGCATTTTCCTGAGCGCTGCCGTCGGGTGCAAGGCGTTTACCTAAATTTGCAAGCCAGTGAGCGTCAAAAAAACGTCTCTCATTAAAAGCTGCCCTGCTCAACATAATTGCATCAGTTGCATCAACAGCATACTGACTTTCGGATGGAGCAATCCCTGCTTGCATACCAGTGTCCCGCCTGTCTCTGGCTAATGCTGTCCGGGCAAGAGCTCTTTCATCACTTTGTTCAAAAACTCGTGCTTCAAGACGATGGTTGACTCTGTCTTTTAAATCTGTCAGCTCAGGACTATTTAACCAGATAAGGTTACAAATATTAATATATTGAGCCGCCGCATCCCATTCACCAGCTTCAATACTTTCGATCGCATTATTTTTTGAAAGATGATACAGTTCGCTGTTAAAGCGCAAATTTTCTTCCTGATTTTTTAACATGGGCAGGGTAAAAAAGAAAATAATTGCATAAACAATAACAGCAAAAATTGCTGTCATTACAGATGCAAAAAAACGCCTGGAAAAAGCTTCCGTAAAACTTTGCTGTTTATCATCGATAAAACCAGAAAAAAAACTAAAAGGTATCACAAGCCCTGACAGAACCAGCGCAGGAAACAAATTTAAAACATACGACATGCCCTGAATAGACCGCCAGCTACGGGCATAAATAACCAATGGAGCTTCAGATCCAATAAAAAATGACCGGAAAATCAATATCAAAATAGAAGACAAAAGAACATAAATAATACAAATTGATTGCGGGGTTCGCAGTTTATCAAAGTTAATAGCCATCGTCTACCCGCTTTTTAACAATGATTGTCATTATCGAATACATATGCATGAGTACGCCAAAAACAAGGAAGAAAAACGGAAGTGCAAATGCAATAGGCATTATACCATCCAAAAACGAATCAATTATTTCCAGCATCTCGGGAGTATTAAAAAATGTTCCAAGGCTAAGAATACCCCTAAAAGCAAGCATGGCAAGAAAAAAATTGGCAAGCGGCCATACGCTGAATTTTATCACATAACCCAATGAACACAAAAGAAAAATAATTGAACTAACATAAATTAAATAGTGAAAAAAACCTTCTGTGAAATGTTGCTGGAAAATTTGTGCATTTAGCTTGATATCGATGGCAAGGCTGTTTAAAAACCACGGATTGTCATCTTCAAAAGGAACAGGGGGAAGTAGCAAATTTGCACCTAACGATTCTGCAGGCAAAGTTTCATGAAAAGCCAGCGGCTGTCCGGGTATAACATTAACTCTTGGGCCGTATGGATTGGCAGTTCCTTCGAGCAGGATAACTGCAGCTGCGTTTCTATTCATCGAATTGGAAAGAATTACGCCTTTTTCACCCAACTGAACTCCGGCAGTATGTACGGGCGGTACGGATTTCCATTGTTCCAGCAAAAAGGAAATGCCAAAACAAAACCCAAGTGACAAAAGCATTATACAAGTAATTGATGTTACCGGAAAATATTTTTTTCTTACAAAGTAATTTGTTGCAAAAAGAATCGAGCAAAACAGGGTAAGCGACAAAGCCCAATGGGCAGCGGCAATCAACAATGTAAGAGTCGTCTCAGGTCTTGGCGGCAGGTTTCTCGCCCAATCAACCCGTTATGCCAGAAACTTTAAACATGTTACTGCCACTAAAATGATGACGAAGGTGATACTAAAAAAAAGCGCCAGCCTGGCTAAATTCCTCACAGCTTATAGATTATCATGATAAGAACATTCGTGCAAGCAGGTGCCAGGCACCGCCGAGGCACCGCCGAGTTGACATTTGTAAGATCATTTTATATGTTGTGAGCATATAACAATTATATGAACACCAATCTGCTACAACAATCGATCCACTCTTTCGCAGAAGCTTCCTTTTCCCGCTCTGGGGGGCCAGGCGGACAGAACGTTAACAAAGTGAACACCAAAGTGACATTGAGGCTGCGATTGAGCGATTTGGCAGGGCTCTCTGAAGTCGAAATGGAACGAACAAAGACGCTCCTAACAAATCGCATTTCTGGCAGCGGCGAAATTGTAATTACTTCTGACGAAGAACGTTCTCAGCGTATCAACCTGGAGAGGGCATACTTTCGCATGGAGGCGTTAATCACCGCCGCAGCAAAGCTCCCAAAAAGCCGCCGTCCCACAAAGCCAAGCAAAATAGCCAAAGAAAAGCGGCTGCAAGCCAAGAAGCGGCAAGGACTGAAAAAAGCAGAGAGATCGAAGAACTGTGAGGAGCATTAAGAGGAATAATCCGTAGAAAATGTTTCACGTGAAACACGTGGTGCCTGGCACCAGCCAGAAATGTTTCACGTGAAACACGTGGTGCCTGGCACCAGCCAGTAGTTCAACTCAGATTGCCTGCCTTTAAGCTTGGAAAGACTTAGTTTCTGGCATTCTGGTTCATCGGGATATGCGTTGAACCGGACTTTCCCATACATTGTGTCATTTCCATCATATTCGTAAATGTAGTAGTCTGCGGTTTTGGTAACGTAATGAAGATAAACTATCGGATTTTGAATGTTATCACTTTCGCCGATTTTTGGAATTGCCGGAATAATCCTGCTTAATTTTTCAATTATTTTTGCATACGCTCCAAAATATTTTATAGTATGTTCGAGTTGTTTTGGCGGCAAAAGTTGCCGCACACTAAGTGGTAAAAGATGAGCAAGCTTATTAACTTTTTGTGGCACTGCAAATGAAAAATCCACAATGTCAGAAATATCGTGCGCTCTATAAAATGCACCTGATGCTTGCCAATCCTCTGGTTTTTCGACAATCCCTGCCTTCACGGGATTCTGGTCGATATAAGCCATCACATTATCAAACTCTTGTGCGTCGTTGACAATTCTGGCATAGAATCTATTGCCCCACATATGATCAGTTGAGCCATTAGTAGAATTCCAGCGTTTTGCCGAACGTGTTTTTATCCAATGCATTATCACGCTTAAATTTGTTCCTTCTGCAGGTTTTATAAGCAAGTGAATATGTGTTGGCATAATGCAAAAATTGGCAAGTTCGAAAAGGAACTTATCCTTCGCTTCCTGCAATACCATGAGCATATTTTTCTTGCCAAACTTTGAGTCAAAAACCCTGATTTTATCATTTGTTCTTGATGTGACATGATAAAATGCCCCTTCGATGAACTCTCTTTTTTTACGCATTCTGTACTCCTATGACACAAACGTGTCATATATATATGGCGTACACATGCGTGGTGCTTGACCGAAAATGAAAAAAAAGTGAAAAATCGTATCGTGCCTGGCACCCTAACCCTCAATGTTTCACGTGAAACACGTGGTGCCTGGCACCCGTAGTTCAAAATCATATTTCTCAAATTCTTTTCCGTTAATTATGACAGAAACTTGGTGAAGTCCGCGATGTAATACTCTTGTTGTTACCACACGAAAAGAATGCTTTCGGGTAATTTGAGTTGTCGAGTTTTTCTCATATTCTTTTTCGCTGATTTTACAAACTTTCTTGGATAAAGTTTTATTGGCTTTTTGGTAATAAAGCCCGTATTCAAGTCTTATTTTGGCTTTTTGGGCGTTGTTATTTATCAGTTTAAATCCAAATTCCAAAAACCCGCCGATTTTAACTTTTGGTGTTGAAATTTTAAAATCCTTGATAGTAATGTTTTTTACAGCATCAAAACCAAATATTTCCATAACTTCGGCGTTGCCCTGTTTCAAAAGCGTTCTACAGCCATGCTTTATAACCCAATTTACATTTTCAGAGCTGTTTCTACAGCACTTGCCTTGCCATTTTTTTGCCAAATCAATCACTATTGCCGGATTGTCCTTCGCTATATCATTCAAATTATTGGCAACGCTCAATCTTACAAACCTTGATATATCATTTTTAAGATTTTCTAAAATGGGAATGATCGGCTCAGGATTTTCTTTTAAATTTGGCAAAGACATTGCCCAGGGAAGGCGCGGGCGGCAGCCTTCCGATGACAATCGCCTTACACCCCAATGTTCATGTTTTGACCAAACTAACATCTGCTTCATCATTTTTTTTGGATATTTGATTATAAAGGGGCGGACAGAAAATTCGCAGCTTGTAAATTGGGTGATTTTTTCTATTGCTTTAATTGATGTTTCATAATCATCTAAACCGTATTGTTCAACAAAATTATCCAGAATCCATCCATATTCCAATGACAAACCAAATGTTGTATCATCTACTTCTGAAAAATCATATTTGTCTTTTAAGTGGTCTAATAATTCAAGTATCTTAACGATTGCGTCTTTGTAATCAGCGGGCAGAAACTTTTTAAGAACTGTCGTGATATGCCAACACCGTTGCTTAAATTCTCTATTTTCCCATTCTTCGTCCATTATTTGCGATACAAATTTACGGGTGTTAAAATCATTAATGACAAGTTTTAGGTCTTTCGTAAACCTATCGAAAAACTGTTTATTAAACATGTCCTTAATAGCTTCTGCCATTTCTCAAACCGTCTAACCAAAAACCAGCCTTACATCACGGCCATCTTCTGTTTTTGAGAGAAATATCAGGTTTCCGTCAGCAAATTGCCATTCATAGACATTTTGCATATAACCAAAAAATTGATGTTCGGGAAGTTTTTCCGGCTCAAAAAGTGACGCCATCAATGTGGAGCGCATTACTGCTATATTTATGGATTGTTCCTCGCCAATGGTGTATGGAGCTGTATACCGGTTGGGCGATCCAACTCCGCTTACAAGTTCACCGTCAAATTTTGCAGTGTAAATGTCTGCTATCCCTTCTCTGGATAAAGTTCTCCGGTCAAATAGAATTTCTCTGCTGAATGTGCCATCAATGTGAACCTCCAGCAATTTCCATTCTATTCCTTCAACATTCGAAAAAGTTGTTACATTAATGTTGCGCTGCCTGTTGCTGTCGTTTGTGCTTTTACAACCAATTACCAATACAGCAATTAACAAAAATGCAAAAATTAGTTTTTTCATTTTTATCCCCTTAATTTTTTATTTCAATCATCCTCAAAAGGAAGTTGTTCCTGTGTTTCGGAATTGAGTTCGACAGAACTCAGATCCGGGTCTTCTTTGACGATTCTGTCCAAACCTATCACAAAGTCCGGCTTGTCAATGCTGAGTATACGTACGCCCTGAGCAGAACGCCCCATAACGCGGATACCTTGCACTTTAAGTTTAATCGATTTTCCCTGACTTGTGATGCACATGATGTCTTCGTTTTCCAGTACACTGACACAGCCGACAATTTCACCGGTTTTTTCGGAAACTGTATAAATCTTCTGGCCGCCGGTGCCTCGCCGGTGCGGTGTAAAGTCGCTGAACTCAACCCGCTTGCCAAAACCGTACTCCGAGATAAGCAGCATCTTTTCTACATGGTCAACTTTGAGCATTCCAGTTAATTCATCGCTTTTGGAAAGCTTCATGCCGGCGATTCCCCGTGTGGAACGCCCCATTGCGCGGACCTGATCTTCGTGGGTACGCAATGCCTGCCCCCTGCGGGAAATGAGGACAACTTCATCGGTGCCCTTTGTCAAAAGCGCACTGACAAGTTTGTCGCCTTCGTCTAGCTTAATCGCGACAATGCCGCGGGTTTTTGCGTTGACGAACTCGCTTGTTCTTACTTTTTTGACCACTGCACGGGCAGTTCCCATGAACAGGTATTCGCTGTCAGAGAAATCTTTTAGCGAGACAATCGCTGTGATGTCCTCGTTGGGGGAAACTGTCAATAGGCTCTTAATGTGCGATCCCTTGCTGGTGCGGCTGCCTTCCGGCAATTCGTGAACCTTCATCCAGTATGCTTTGCCAGCGCTTGTGATAAACATGATGTATTCGTGCGTAGAAGCGACAAATATCTGCTCGACAAAATCGTCTTCGGCAAGTTTTGCGCTCTGCATACCCTTGCCGCCGCGACCTTGATTTTTGTACGCAGAAACAGGAACACGCTTTACATAACCTAAATTCGATATGAGGATCATCATTTCTTCTTTTTTGATTAAATCTTCTATGTTGATGTTTTCCACTTCGCCGGCTACGATTTCGGTGCGGCGTTTATCTCCGAATTTTTCGGCAACTTCTCTGGTTTCGTCTTTGATGACACCACGCAATTTCTTTTCGTCGGCAAGCAGCGATTTGTAGTACGCTATGCGGGTTTTAAGTTCTTCCAGTTCCTGTTGGATTTTTTCGACTTCAAGGCTGGTCAGGCGGCCAAGACGCATTTCGACAATTGCCTCGGACTGCGCTTCGGAGAGAACAAAACGTTCCTGCAAATTGAGGCGCGCTGTTGCCACGTCACGGCTTGCCTTGATAACAGCGATAACCTCATCGATGTTTGCAAGAGCGATGAGCAGCCCTTCCAGAATGTGGGCACGTTCTTCGGCCTTTCGCAAATCGTAGCGGGTACGGCGTGTAACCACCTCAACGCGGTGTTCGACAAAGTAATGCACCAATTCTCTCAATGTGAGCGCGTGCGGCTTACCCCCAACCAATGCCAAATTGATGATACCAAAGGTTGTTTGAAGCTGCGTATTCGAAAAAAGCTGATTTAAAATGACTTTGACGATTGCACCTTTTTTCAACTCGATCACGATGCGGATACCGTCACGATCTGATTCATCATTTGCATGGGCGATACCGTCAATCACTTTGTCTCGCATTAATTGGCCGATTTTTTCAAGCAATAGAGCTTTGTTCACGTTGTAAGGAATCTCGGTGAAGATGATTTTATCTTTACCCTGTTTGGTTGTTTCGATATTAAACTTGCCCCGAATGAGGAGTTTGCCTCGCCCTGTTTTATACGCTTCTTTGATGCCTTTGCGGCCAAAAATTACGCCGCCGGTTGGGAAGTCAGGTCCCTGTACAAAACGCATAAGGTCTTCGTTTTTTGCATCAGGATTATCAATCAAGGCGCAGATTGCATCACAGACTTCGCCCAGGTTATGAGGCGCCATGTTTGTCGCCATTCCAACGGCAATCCCGCTGGAACCGTTAACCAGCAGGTTTGGTATGGCTGATGGCAGTACCGTTGGCTCTGTGAAGGATTCATCGTAATTGGGAGCAAAATTTACGGTCTCTTTTTGAAGATCCGTAAGCATTTCATCGCCAATTTTAGAGATTTTTGCCTCTGTATAACGCATGGCTGCCGGCGGATCGTCGTCTACAGAGCCAAAATTCCCCTGTCCCTTTACAAGCGGGTAGCGCAGGGAGAAATCCTGAGCCATACGCACAAGGGCATCGTACAGCGATTGGTCGCCATGCGGATGGTATTTACCCATCGCTTCACCAACGATTAGGGCACTCTTTTTTGTAGCTCCGCCCGGCCCAAGACCAAGCGAGTCCATAGCGTAGAGCAGCCTTCGGTGTACGGGTTTAAGACCGTCCCGCACATCAGGCAGGGCACGGCTCACGATAACCGACATGGCATAATTGAGGTAGTCAGTTTTAACTTCTTCTTCTATTGCAATGGGGATTACTTTGCCCAGCGGCAATTCTTCAGGTAATCCTCCGGTTGTATTGGTTTTTGCCATAGTTCAGTGTAGCATTTTTGGAGAGTTTAGTCACGGTATCTGGCACCCAATTTAGTACGTATAAGACTCAAATTCTCCAGTACCTACTCCATCATTAAACGTTAATTCTATCCACCCATAATCCACTAACCATGAAGGTTTAGAATTAAAGCCATAAAGATAATCGAACATATCACCAATATCATCTCCTACAAAGGAGGCTTTGTTTAAAATGGCTATATCAAAATAGGCTTCGCCGCTTTCATTAAAACTTTCTTTTGAATCTGGTTCTCCATTTTCAAATGCAACTTTCCAAACATCAAGGGTTGTACTTGAACCAGAAATCCGGGTACCAGTACCATTATATGTACCGGCGTCAAAACCGGCACCAGCAAAAAGACTATCACCTTGCTCAAAGTTTCCAAGTGCAATAATAAAGTTACCATCATGGTCAGTAAGGTTAGTAATGGTTAACTTTCCGGTTTTTTCTTCACCACCGCAGGCTGTTATAGAAAATCCGATTATCACGGACAAAACGATTATCCCCATTATCCTTTGAAAAGCTTTAAATTTGTTTTTCATTAAAAAACTCCTTAACATAAGATACCTAATAAAATAACAAATGTCAAGATAAAATATATTATTGTGTTATTTTTTCATTGACAATAAAAAAAATACACCTAAAATTGATCTATAGGGGTAAATCATGACTATTAGAAAAACATCGTTGTTAATAAACACATTCACAATCGGTTTGATAATAATGACGGCTCTTTCACTTTTGTACCTATCACAGAAGATTGATGAATACGACAAGGTAGCAACCAATCGTTTTTATGCCAATATTCTGGCTGATGAGTTTCGCAGAAGTTCAGACGAGTTAACACGGCAGGTTCAGCTGTATGCCGTTACTGGGGATGATTCAGCAGAAGATGCATATCTATTAATGGTTGATATACTGGAAGGAGCTGCGCCAAGACCTGCAAATGCCCTCATCCGTCCTGGTGAAACTATTGCTTTCCTGGATTTACTATGGGAATATGGCATCACAGAGGACGAATTCACTCATGTTGACAAAGCAAATGATATTTCCGAAGAGCTTATTATCCTGGAAACTGAATCAATGTATGCAGTCCAGGGTATTTTCCAGGATGCCTATGGCGAATTCACGGTTCATGGCGAACCAGACATGGAAATGGCCAGAGCTCTTGTGTTCGGTGATGCGTATTGGAATGAAGTTTCCAAAATCATGGCGGAAATGGACATATTCCAGGCCAAAGTTAATACAAGAACAACCCTGGAGGTTCAACATGCAATGACCGGAGAGAATATTGCCAAGTTGATCTCTTTCCTGTCCCTTGCAATGGTTCTCCTTATTGGGTTTTTCAATTTCTTTTACAACCATTTATTTGTTGTTAGTCCATTACATATCATTGCCGAAGCGTTAAAAAAAGTAATTGTAAGCGGAAAAACTGATTTAAACGCGCGTATAAATATCAGCAACAAGAATGAAATAGGCGGAGTGGCCGGATTTTTTAACAATACTTTTGAAAATATCAGAAACCTTGTAGGGGTAATTAAATACAAGGTGAACGCTCTTACAAATACAAGCTTTGAGCTTACCAGTAACATGAAAAAAACTTCCATAGCAGTAGAAGAAATTACAGAGAAATTTCAAGAAATGAAGAAACATGAAAACAAACAAGAAGTGGAAGCTGCCGCTGCAAATAAAGCTGTGGAAACAATCAACACCAGCATCGTTAAGCTAAACAAGCTCGTGGAAGAACAAGCCGATAGTGTAAATACATCATCCTCCGCCATCGAAGAAATGACTGCCAATATCCAGTCAGTAACAAGAACATTGGTTGAAAACAGCAAAAATGTCAGCGAGCTTGCAGACGCTTCGGAAAACGGCAAAACAGGGCTTCAGATTGTCGCACAGGCGATACAGGAAATCTCACGCGACTCCGAAGGTCTGTTGGAAATCAATGCTGTAATGAACAATATAGCAAGCCAGACCAACCTGCTTTCAATGAACGCTGCTATCGAAGCGGCTCATGCCGGAGAGGCCGGAAAGGGCTTTGCCGTAGTTGCCGATGAAATCCGAAAACTGGCGGAATCATCCGGGCAGCAATCTAAAACCACAGCTTCCATGCTCAAAAAAATTAAAAGTTCGATAGACAGTATCACTAAATCTTCCAACGAGGTTATTTCCCGTTTTGACGCTATAGACTCTAGTGTAAAAACAGTTTCCGAACATGAGCAGAATATCCGCAACGCAATGGAAGAACAGGAAGCGGGCGGAAAACAGATACTTGAATCTGTAAGCCGTCTTAAAGACATTACTTTGTCGGTTAAAAACGGAGCCGAAGATATGTCAGGCTCTGGCGAAGAATTAATTAAAAAAACCCACGAATTTATTAGTATCAGCAATCAGGTTGTCCAGGGTATGAATGAAATATTAAGCGGCGCCATGAACCAGATAAAGCTTGCAGTGAAACACGTAGATGAAATGAGCAGCGAAAACGACCGGAATTTTTCTGATCTAAAACAGGAAAGCGAAAAATTCAATGTATCTACCGGCGAAGAAAAGAAAATTGTCCTTGTAATTGACGATGATGATATCCATCTTATGGCAACAAAAACAATTTTGGAAACTGAATATGAATTTATCGCTGCCAGATCCGGACAGGAAGCCATTTCTCTCTTCTACAAGGGTCTGGTTCCCAATCTAGTTCTGCTTGATTTAGTCATGCCCGAAATGGACGGATGGGAAGCTTATGAACGGATAAAAGCCATTGGTAATCTGCATCATGTTTCTGTCGCATTCTTTTCATCTTCTGATGATCCGCAAAGCATTGATCGTGCAAAGAAAATGGGAGCTGTTGATTTTATTAACAAGCCGGTTAAAAAAGGCGAGCTGCTGGAGAGAGTAAAAAAAATTGTTAACTAACCGGAGTTGTTCATTTGCTCTTCCTGTAATACTTTAAGTGATCTTGCATTTTGCATCAGATATTGATAATTGCCGCTGCGCAGAATATTAATCGCTTCCTGCAACTGAACATCGTATTCCAGGTCATAAACAGGAGCTATCGTTGTCCGGTTTAATTCATTTCTGATAAGCCTTCTTAATAAGGGCAGTTCAAGACGAAACTCAGCAGCAAGAGTTTGTGCAAATGTTTCTACCTGGGCGGCAGTTGCCTGCGGATTCTGTTCAGCAAATAACGGGATACTGTTTGCGTTAATCAGCTCGTTCATTCTTTCTGCATCTTCTTCGGTAAATTCGGGAAAGCGAACTTCCAGATCAGGCGGGATACCTACTTTGTCTATGTTAACATCACTTGGTGTAAAATAACGTGCTGTAGTAATTTTAAAACCAATGTTATTCATGGGAAAAACCTGCTGAACAGAACCTTTGCCAAAAGTGTTTTCTCCAACCAGATATGCACGGCCCCGGTCTTTTAGAGCGCCTGCAACAATCTCGGAAGCAGAGGCGGAACCTTTGTTAATCAACACAATAACAGGAATATTAGGAGGAACAAAAGTTGATCGCATTGCATTGTATTCACGATTTTCAGATGAAATTCTGGATCTGGTACGTACAATGAGTCCGCCATCAAGAAAAAGATTGGCAACACTGATAGCGGCATCCAAACGTCCGCCGGAATTATTTCGCAAATCCACTATCAAGTTTTTGTAGCCGTTTGCTTCAAACTCGTTGATGGCATTTCTTGTTCTGTCTGCTGTCATTGGAGTAAAAGTAATCAGTCTTAAATACCCTGTTTCGCCAATCATTGCATGTCTTACGGTTGGAACTTCGATAATTGCCCTTGTTATTGTCAGCGGAAATTCCATCCTGTCTCCCCGCCTGATAATAAGCCTTACGCTTTCTCCTGGGGTTCCCCTTAACATGCTTAAAACTTCGTCCATCGTAAGAGTGTCAGTTAAAACGCCGTCTATCTCTTTAATAAAATCACCCGGATTGATGCCGGCCCGCCAACCTGGTGTGCCTTCGATGGGAGAAACAACTTCCACATACCGGGGTTTTCCATCGGGTCTTGGCCCAACGGATTGAGTTATATTCAAACCTACTCCGCCAAAGCTTCCCACAGTTGTATCGCCCATGTCATTCATGTCGGATTCTGATAAAAATGAAGAATATGGGTCATCCAATGCGTTAAACATCCCGTTCATGGCGCCTTCAAAAAGCACATTCGGGTCAATTTCTTCTACATAATTACGAAGAATAAAGTCAAAAACTGTTTGTAATGTATTAACATAATTCCGTGTCTGAGATTGCGTATTTCCCTGAGATTGCCCTTGAGCCGACACTCCCGGAGTCAGTACTAATGTAAAAAACACGCAAAAAATAACCGTTGCTGCAACCCAAACCCAGGTAAAAGTTGATTTCTTTTGTTTAATATTCATGATATCCTCGCTGTTTCATGATATAATGTTATTATAATTATGATACAAAACTAATAAAAAGGATAGTAACATGGCAAAAAAGCAAAAGAAAAAAATTGGGAAAAAACCTGCAGCGCTGATTATCACTGGTTTGGTATTTCTGGTCATCATGGGATTGCACACAATAGGTGCATTTAATTTCCTGGAGTATAAATCCTATGATTGGCGGGTTAGGTTTTGGGCTGAGCGTTCTCACACTCGCGGTTCTGATGATATTATAGTAATCCTTCTGGATGACGCCAGCATTGCCTGGGCTCAGGAAGAGAGAGGATGGGGTTGGCCCTGGCCAAGAGAAGCTTATGCGGATATTGTTAATTACATGAATTTTAGCAATGCAAAGTCTTTAGTATTTGACGTTATTTTTTCCGAACCGTCAATTTATCGCAATGCAAAACAAGACGAAATTATCGACACGGTTATCAATCTTCTGGAGGAAGCCGATCTTGAAACCACCAGACAAGCCAGACCCGATAACCAGAGACAAACCCGGTCTGAGGGAGGCGATGGACAATCAAGAATGCCGCCGCTCAGGGAAGCCATTGCGTTAATTCGCAGTTTAAGAGACAGGGTAGATGATGCAAGGTTTAGGGATGCTTCCAGTGAATTTGGCCGTGTTGTACAGGCAGTAATGTTTAGCAGCCAAACAGGAAGGGAATTTCAATGGCCTTCTGATTTGAATGTGCCATTGTTACAAACAGCAAATTTTGGCTCAAAATTGGAACAATTCAGTGTTGGTGAAACTGAAAGAGCGCTGTTACCTATCGATTATTTAAGGAATACTGCCAGAGTATTGGGAAGTGTAACAGGCATACCGGATTCTGACGGAATTATCAGGCGGCTAAAACCATTTACACTATTTGACGGAAATGCGATACCGGGTCTCTCTGGAGCTTCCTTGATTGTTGCAGGACGAGACCTGCAAATGTATTATAACGACAGAAACAGTACCATTGAATGGGATTATATAAATATTCCTGTTGACAAGAATGGTAATGCCATACTGCGTTACCGGGGTACATTAGACGATAATTACATTATTAAAAATGCAATGTCTGTTTTACAGAGTATAGAAGCTGTCCGCAACGGAGAAGAGCCGATACTGTCTCCCGAACTATTTGTAGATGCTTATGTGTTTTTTGGGTTTTATGCAGAAGGGCTTTATGATATTTTTAATACGCCTATTGCAGCTTTTTATCCCGGCATGGGATGTCACATAACGATGCTTGACAATATGCTTATGAATGATTTTATCCGTCAAAGTACAGGATCATTTAATGTAATTATTCTGCTTACTGTAATTATTGTTACTGTTATTTTGACTATGTTCGTAAACAGGATTTTACTGTCTGTTGGAGGAATGGTCATTCTTGTTTTTGTCATTATCGTAAGCTCTTTTATCTTTTATGAATCCGGCGGATTATGGGTACCAATGATTACCTTTATTGCGGGAACAGCTACGGCTTTTATCACTGTTACACTTTACAATTACGCAACGGAAGGCAGTCAGAAACGTTTTATAAAGTCTGCATTTTCACAGTATCTGTCACCCAAGGTTATTGAGCAGATCATTCAAGATCCATCCCAATTGAAACTGGGCGGCGAAAAGAGGGAAATGACTGCTGTTTTTACAGATGTGCGCGCCTTTTCCACGTTTTCCGAAGCGTTAGGAGATCCGGCAAAACTTGTTGAATTGCTCAACTTTTATCTGACCAGAATGAGCGATATCATCCTTGATAATCAGGGAACGATTGACAAATATGTAGGCGATGCCATTATAGGATTCTTTGGTGCGCCTATTTATATGAAAAACCATGCTTCTCTTGCCTGCCATTCCGCTATAAAGATGAAAAAAGCAGAATTGGAAATTAACCGCGAAGCGCTGGAAAGAGAACTTGTAACTCCCAAAGTAATGGAAGCACTTGCTGCAAAAGGAAAGATCAGGGGTTTAGATGATCCTTGCCCAGTGTACACAAGACTTGGTATAAACACCGGGGATATGGTCGTAGGCAACATGGGTACTCCCAACAAAATGGACTATACAATCATGGGGAATGCGGTAAACCTGGCTGCCCGTTTGGAGGGTGTAAACGACCAGTACAACACCAGTGGTATCCTGATCAGTGAATACACAAGAGAACACCTAGGGGATGAGTTTGTCCTGCGGCCTCTGAGCAGGGTGCGTGTTGTAGGTATCAACACTCCGTTACGGCTCTACGAATTACTCGATGTCGCCGCCGAAGCTGCGCCCGAACTAATCGATATGGTAAAAAGCTGGGAAAATGCATTCGGTTTCTATGAAAAACGTGATTTCCTTGCTGCACAAAACATTTTCCAAACCATCATTAGCAAAAATGTCACCATTTATGGTCACCCTGACATGGTAGCAAAAAAATACCTTGACAGATGCGCCAAGTATCTTTCTTCACCGCCAGACGAAAAAGCCTGGGACGATGGCGTGGATAATTTAACGTCCAAATGATGAGTTAACGACATCTGGCCACACATGTGGTCAGATGCCATTAATTACCTAAAACAGTTGTAATTTTTCGCTTATAGACATATTATATATATAGAGGTATAAAAAATGAAGAAATTATTTGTCTTTTTTTGTTTGGTATTATTTGTTGCCGGACTTGCAGCAGGACAGGTTTCCAGAGGCGGCACCTTGTTTGTGTCGATAAGAACCGTTGAGCTTAAGTCGGGAACCGGGTGGTTTGCCAGTACTCGCGGAAGGTTAAACTACGGAGACCGGGTAACGGTTATACAAGTCAGCGGGAAATTTGTGGAAGTTAGAAGCGCTACAAATACATCATTGACAGGGTGGACTGCATCAGCCAATTTTTCAACAAGACCGGTTGTGGCAGGAACTACAGGCACTGCAACAGCAAGTGAAGTCGCTTTGGCCGGAAAGGGCTTTAATCAGGAAGTCGAAGATTCTTTTAGATCCCAGCAGAATCTTAATTATGCAGATGTAGACAGAGTTGAAGCGATAACGGTCGATATGAATGCTCTTAGACGTTTCCTGGAAGAGGGACGTTTATCATTAGGAGATAACTAATGAAAAATTCATTAATGAAAAAGAAAATTGGCTTATTTTTAATAATTGTTTTAATTCTTGCCGGATTGGTTCTTTCATGTCAGGTTGTTATGAAAGCTACTGATTCTTTAGCGCAAGTTGCCGGAGCAACAGGATTAATCGATCCAAATGTTGCAGCGGCTATCAGCGTATCAGCCAGAGCAATTGGAACCGCCGCAGAAGATATTACTCCCGAACAGGAGTACTTCATAGGCCGTGCAGTTGCAGCAAATATACTTACTTCCTACCGTTTATGGAATGGAAATCCCGCTTTAACTGCCTATCTAAATCATATTTGTGCAGCAATTACGATTAACTCACCAATGCCTGAAATTTTTCACGGTTATCGTGTAGCAATCCTGGACAGTAACGAAATCAACGCATTTGCAACTCCCGGTGGCCATATCTTTCTTACTCGCGGACTTATCAGCGCTGCAAGATCAGAAGATGCTCTTGCCGGTGTAATTGCACACGAAGTTGCCCACATTCAATTAATGCATGGCATCAGAGCAATAAAGAACACCCGAATTACACAGGCAATCATGGTCACGGGCACTGCAGCGGCAGGGGCGGCGACAGGAATGGACGTAAATGAGTTAACCGAAGTGTTTAACGAAACAGTTGGTGAAATCGTTCAAACCCTGGTACAAAACGGATATTCACAAGCCCAGGAATTTGAAGCGGACAATCTTGCAATGACGCTCATGGCTTCTGCTGGCTACAACCCAACAGGTTTGGTTGAAATGCTCAGAGCATTGGGTACTGTTCAAACTGCAGGCTCAGGTTTTGGCAGAACCCATCCAACCCCAGCCCAGCGGATAACCAATGCAGAAAGATCTGTGAACAGCTTTACAGTTGCCGACAACAGCACTCTTAGAAGCGCACGCTTCACCACTGCTACACGGTAGGTTTAATATAACGGCGGATATACTTCGCCGTTATTTACTTGTTTTTCAATCAGTCTACCCGTTATCTGCTAACTGTTTACGCAGACGGGCGATTTCGGCTTTATCTGCGGCAAGTTCCGTGTCTTTAGCGGCAAGGACTGTTTGCCATTCTGCGTCTGCTTCAGCGCGTCCTTGTGCATGTCCTTCAGCGCGACCTTCAGCATGTCCTTGTGCATGTCCTTGTACACGTCCTTCAGCGCGGCCTTCAGCAAGCCCATCTTCTTTCCATTGCAATTTCAACATGCGCTCATCTACTTTTGCAAGGTTTTTATGAAATTGATAATCTCGCCATTTTTCTAA
>JAITFY010000078.1 GCA_031281025.1 Treponema sp.
AGTACAATTATTTTACATTTACCTTTAAATGTCAATCACCATCAAATAAAAAGGATACTTTTATTATCTCGCTCATAAGATAACTTGCGTAAATGTCGCATAACGTTCTAGGTAACTGACGGTTTGGGCAGGTTGCGTGTTCTACGAACACAAGGACTTTGCGTAGCAAATGCCCCCTGCCCAAACTGTGGCGGACATTAGGGCAATCTACTTTTTAGGTAGGAACACACACATACAATCTTTGATAACTCCTTATAGTATAACGAATTAGCGTTGCTGTTCGTGTATGCTTCAAAACTTGGAAATTGCGAGTAAACGAAAAAGTTAGCAATTTTCTAAAAACATGAGGAGTGTGTATATGCACAACGATTTTACGCTGTTTATGAGGACTTATCCTAACGGTACGAGGGTGGTTTTTTACCATGCTTACAATGATGAGGGTGTTCGTGTTGGCCCCTGGACAACTAAATTCAAAAACAAAACGGCTGCAAGGAATTATTGCAATAAGCTGATGAAAGCGGGGTTATTGATTCCACAAAAAACTAAGCCTGTCACTTTTGGCGAATTTGCAGAAAAGTTTTTTGACAGGAATTCAGACTATGTAAAATATCAGGAAAGCAGGAGCGATATTACCGACAATTATCTTGAAAATTGCAGGCAGTATGTGAGAAATCATATCATGCCCTTTTTTGGCAATTCACCGATTGAAAGTATTACCGAAGATGATATTGATAAATGGCTTTTGGAGTTTAAGAACAGGAAAAGGGAAACTAAAAAGGGGAAGATTATGAAAGACAAGGAAGGTAATTTGATTGGTTATAAAAATAGTTATGCCAATAATGCTTTAAGCGTTATCAATATTATTTTTATGGAAGCGGTTAAAAAGAAACTAGTAGCAGAAAACCCATGTACTAATGTCAAGAAACTAAAGAATGACAGTAGAACTGTGGATATTCTAACCCCTACGGAAGTAGAAAAATTGTTTCCTAACAATCCCTTGCCTGTATGGAGCAACAAAGAAGTTTATTATGCCGCTAATCGCTTGGCTTCGCTTACCGGAATGAGACCGGGTGAAGTTTTAGGATTAAGGGGTGAGTTTGTCTTTGACGAATATATTAGAGTGTGCGGACAGCATGGGAATTACGGCTATAAAGACCATACCAAAACAAAAGAAAACCGTAACATTCCTCTTTTAGATGACATGATGATGATTTTACACAAACTTAAAAAAAAGAATGGGAAGGGGTTTTTGTTTTCTGTAAACGGCGGGGTAACTCCTGTAGATCCGAAATCTATGAGGAAGGTATTTCATAATGCGTTGAAATATATCGGGCTGACTGATGAGGAAATAAAAGCAAGAGCCTTAACGCCGCATAGCTGGCGGCATTTTGCAAATACTGAAATGCAAGTGCAGGGGCTTACACTCCAACAGGTACAGGCTGTAACAGGGCATGTTTCAAAACGTTCTACAGAACATTACACCCATATAGACGCCAGGCAGATTGGCGGTATTACAGAGGCGCAAGCGGCGATTATGAAAAATCAAAAAAAGACTGTGAAAAAAGAAGCTGTGAAAAAACCAGCAAAAAACAGCGGGGGCGCAAAGGTTTTGAAATTTACAAAAAAGCCTGAACCGAAAAAAACTGTAAAACGCAAACAAGCGTAATAAATAAAAATCCGTTTTGAGAAAGCTCCCGCTGAACTGCGGGGGCTTTTTTTACTTTAATTTTCAAAAAGACGTAAATTCTATTCTTTTGGTAGGAATTCACTATTTCTAAACGCCGCATACTTGGTTTAACACGAGGGGGAATTGTGGATCAGTTACTGAATGTTAATGAATTGGCGGCTTATTTGAAATGCACGGAACAGACTGTGAGGCGGTATGTTATGGCAAAAAAAATACCTTACCACAAAATCGACCGTATGGTGCGATTTTCACTTTATGAAATTCTGGAGTGGGTAAAAAGCGGTAAGGCTAAAAATATTGGCGGGAAGAAAATAAACAAGGACTGTTTATTTGTTGAGAACAAAACCGATGAGGGCGAACATGACTGACATTGATAAAGCCATCGAGGAAGCAAAAGCGGAAATGCTGCCCTTTGAAAGTTGGGAGAGGCTGCCGGGGGAAACCGGAAAGGCATATACGGCTTTTTGTGCTTTCAGGGATTTGGGAGCTGACAGGAATATCCGCAAGGCGGTTGGAAGTTTTGAGAAAGATGAGGTTAAGCGTGAAAAGCGTTATCGGGTGTGGCGAAATTGGGCTGCACAATTTAAGTGGCGGGAACGTGCTACGGACTTTGACCGTTACACGGAAAAACTGAAACAAACGGAGTACAGAAAAACGATTGAAGCCCAGGGCGAACAACACAGGGCTGTTACCGGAAAAATGCTTGATGTTGTGAAAAAGAAACTTGATCTTATGAACCCCGAAGAACTGACGCAAGGCAATTTGACTGAATGGGTACAGACGGCAATCAAGGCGGAACGTGAAGCAGCGGGATTGCTCGCTTCTGACGGCAAGGTAGAAACGAAACAAGGGGAACTGAACTTTACCCCTGACTTTCAAGGGATTTAGGCGGGTTGTATGGGTACTACGGTTTTATTTAAGCCTACGGTGATACAGAGAAAAGCTCTTGCTCTTTTGAAAAGCGGGGCTAAACATATTTTGTTGTTTGGGGGTTCTCGTTCGGGTAAAACTACGGTACTGGTGATGGCGATTATTTTTAGGGCTTTGCGGTATGCCGGAAGCCGTCATTTGATTTGCAGGTATCGGGCTAAAGACGCTCGTTCATCGGTTTTGCGGGAAACATTATTACCGTGGCTGGATAACACGGTGGGAAAAAGCGGTTACAGATACCATGTCCATGAAAGTGTTGTAACGCTTTTCAACGGCTCTGAAATTTGGATAGGCGGTCTTGGGGACAGGGAGCAAGCGGACAAAATACTTGGGCATGAGTATAACACTATTTATTTTAATGAAATATCACAGTTGAGTTATGTTGCGGTAACTACCGCTTATTCAAGGCTTGCTATGAGAATTCAGGGCTGCCGGAACTTGTTTTATTATGACTGCAATCCGGGCAGTCCTTTACATTGGGCTTATAAAATCTTTGTGCTTAAACGTACTTTTCTTTCCGGTGAACCGTTGGAAAAAGCGGAGTTGTATACTTCCATGCTGCTTAATCCAGAGGATAACAGGGAAAACTTACCGGAAGATTATATTTCTGACATTCTTGATGTTCTTCCCGAAAAGCAAAAGGCAAGATTTAGAGACGGCTTGTGGGTAAAGGCAGAGGGTGTTATTTATGACCGCTTTGATGAAAGCATGATTGTCAAGGCTGCTGACCTTCCTGAACAGTTTGACAGATACGCTGCGGGGCAGGATTTTGGGCTTAACATTACTTTTGTAAAAATTGGTTGGGTTGGTGATGTGATTTATGTCTTGGGTGATTATGGTGCGTTTAACATGACTACCCAAAGTTTCAATGATGAATTATCTGCAAGGGGTTTGTTGGACTGTCCCGATGAAATGGGTATGCCTGTGTACTGCGATCCTGCTGGCGGAGAACGCATACAGGAAATAAGAGGCGGAACTAAGGCTAATAATTCGGTTGAAAGCGGCATTGATTTCATTAACGCCAAAATTGAGCGTGGGCAATTCTTTGTATGCGAAAAATGTACGGGGGTTTTATCGGAGATTTGGGACTATTGCCGTGATGAGGCGGGGCAGATAGTTAAGTTAAATGACCATTTTCTTGACGCTTTACGTTATGCGATATTTTCCGATGTCCAGCAAGGGGTTGTGTTTCAATGAACAGAGAACAGGGAACAGAGAACAGAGGAAGAATGAATATTTTTAGACGGGTGTTTTATCCTAAAGCAAAATCTGCTAATACTCATACAGAAAAAAATAAAACTTTTTCTGAAAATTCCTTGACGTTTGACGATGAATTCAGTAAATTTAAAGTAGATCCCTTCAATGACACTTTCCTCTCCAACGCATGGGTTAATATTGCGGTTAATATTCTTATCCGCAATTTAGCCCGTGCGGATTTTGTTATCGAACGAGATGGGGTTGAAATATCAAATGGACAACTCTTTTCGTTATTCCGTAAACCGAATGAAAACCTAAGCCGATATGATTTGTGGAAGGAAACCGCCGCATGGTGGCTTCTCGAAGGCGAGGCGTTTTGGTGGTTCGGCGCTGATTATTCCGGCGGGATACCAAAAGAACTGCATATTCTTAATCCCAGAAAACTCCAGCTTGAGGGAGAGGGGTTGGAATTGCGGGGAGAAATTGTTAATAAACCCCGGCGCTGGTTTTATCATGTCGGGGCTGAATTAGTACCTATCTTCTCTGATGAAATAATCCATTTTAGGGATTGGAACCCGTGGAACCCTCTGCGGGGTGTTAATCCTCTTGTCTCACTTTACCTTGAACTTGAACAAGACTATTACGCTAATAAAGCTAACTCTACCCTGTTAAAAAATAACGCTATTCCTCAAGGACTGTTAAAGACCGAACAGACACTTCGACCCGAAGAAGCTGACGCATTAGAACGGCGGTGGGAAAGTAAATACGGACAGGTTAAAGCAGGACGAAAGATTGCGGTACTCGGCAAGGGTACAAGTTTTGAAGCGTTAAGTTTTGATCCTAATGTTGTAAAACTTTTTGAGTTAAAGAGGTGGAACCTTTACACGATTTTGGCTAAGTTTGGAATTCCGCCTCGTGTTGCAAATATTTCTGATAGGTCATCGGCATTAAGCGGTAAGGACACAAAAGAGCAGCACTCGGCATTTTGGCAATATACTCTTATTCCCTTGTTACGCCAATTTGAACAAATATTGGAAGCTCAATTTTTCATGCGTTTTGGTTTGAAGGAAACAGGGCGGTTTGATCTGTGGGATATTCCTGAATTAGCGGAAAACGAAGATTCGCAAAGCAAAAGAGACATTGCGGAGATAAACGCAGGGATTAAAACAATCAATGATGTCTTAAAAGAACGGGGCAAAGAAACTAAACCTTGGGGCGATGTTTGGCACAAGCCTAAACATTTAACTTCCTGTGATGATGAGGGGAAAGCATGAGAACCGGGGTTTTGTTTATAAGCAGATACACAAAACTACTTCCCTGGTATAAGTCTATTTTTGAAGAGGCTGGTTACAGGAATGTTCATGTAACTGATAAAGACAAAGACGGACTTAATATGCTTATCAGTGAATTAAAGCCTCAACAAATTTTTATGACAAGCAATTTTTACAGCATTGGAACGCCGTACATGGTAGGGCTACTGCATAAGATGTTTCCAAAAATAAATATAACGGTTGCAAGTATGGATGAATTTCCTGATGAATTAGCGGTCTGGTTTCTTTTTCATGGAGCGCAATCGTATGTAAATTTTCTGGATGGTTTTGATGAATTTAGAAACGGTTTAAGGCTTATTCGTTACGGCGAAGATTATATTGCTCCTGCGATAAAAGACATTATTGACTGTCTGGATGAATATCCTGATTGCAATTTGAAAGTTACGAAAAGACAAAAAGAAATTTTGTTAATGTTATGCAACGGTTTTACAAAAAAGAAAATGCAAAGCGAATTACAGATTAGCGAGTTTACTGTTCATTATCACTTAAAAGAATTGATGAGTATTTTTCATGTTCATTCAAGAGAAGATTTAATAAAGGTTGCTTTTTGCCTTGATATTATTACAAAAAAAAATCTGTGTTTCCATGAAAACAGAGAAATAATTGAAGCTCTGCCGGAATGGGCAAGGGTGCAAATTAAAATTAACAGAGAACAGAGAACAGTGAAAAGAGAAAAATGAGAAATGAGAAATGAGAAATGAAAAGAGGGATAAAGGCAAGGGCGAAGGCTACTGCTGATAACAAATATTTTTATAGGAGAGTTTATTTATGATTGTTAGAACGAAAAGCGGCAATTTTCAAACCGGTAATATTTCTACATTGCTGGATTTTTTGGGAGTTAAAAAGGAAGCGTCAGACCAAAGGTCTGCAGACCAATGGTCTGTTGGAATACATAAAGTTGCGGGTGATGTTGAACTTATAGCGTCTGTACCTTTCAGGCTTTCTGCTGACGTGGAAACCGGACAGGGGTTGCCGTGGACGCTTTCAACATTTGACCTTGACCGATTTGGAGAGCGTATTGATCCGCAAGGTTGGGATTTCAAGCGGTACATGGAAAATCCGGTTGTGGAGTGGGCGCATAGGTACGACATTCCAGCAATCGGCAAAATTGAAACATTGACCATTGATGATCAGGGGCTTCATGGTCTGGTGTTTTTTAATGACAAGAGTTTTGACCCCTTCGGCTGGTCTATCGGGCAGCGTGTTAAGGCGGGAGTTATCAGGGCTGGTTCGGTTGGATTTCGGGTAATGGAGATTGAAATACCGGACAGGGAAACTGCAAAAGACGGAACATCGCTTATTTTCCGACATCAGGAACTTTTGGAATTTTCAATTTGCAATGTTCCGGCTAATCCGTATGCGTTGGCTAAAACTACCGAAGCCGCCAAAACGGAAACAACACAGGAATTAAACTACCCCACATTTTGGGGCGGGTTATTCAATAATATTCAAGGAGAGTAATCAATGGACGAACTTTTGAAAGCAATTAGACAGAAGTTAGCCGACATGAAGAAAATCGAAAATAGCGGTTTTTCTGATCCGGCGAAAGCGGCGGAGTATTTCAAGGATAAGGAAATGCTCTTGGAAGAAATGGCGAAAACTCTTGATACAGTTACCTCGAACCAGTCAACGCAGATAGCGGCACTGGAAGGAACTATAAAGAGTTTGCGGGACGAACTGAAAACCCAAGTGAAGTATCCAAAGGAATTATCACGGCGGGAATTGATGTTTAATCTCGGTAAGGGGATTGCTGCAGCATGGTCGGGAAACCACAAGGCGTTAGCAGATTTAGCGTTTTCACCTAACTTGAAATCGGATAACTGGACAAATCCCCGTGATGTTGTTTGGGGTGAGAAAGGCTGGAGTGTTAAAGCTCCGCTTGGTGAACCGATGGGGAACATGGCAACCAATGACCAGTTTTTAATCAATCCGATTTATGAAACTGAAATCATGCAGGATGCCGCCAAAAAATCGGTGATGATGAACCTTGTCCGTCATCGTCCGATGATGGGACCTTCAATCTTTCTTCCTACAAGAGACAGGGGCGGAGTTGAATTGCACTGGCTCACGGCTTACGGTCAGCAGATTAAAGGGTCGAAGCCGAAGGGTGCAGAGCGTGTCGAACTAAAGGCGTATACGCTGGCAGGGTTCATACCGTGGTTTGATGAATTCGAGGAAGATGTCTTTGTAGACTTGGGGCAGATGTTTGTTGATGAATTCTTGGAAGTTTACGGACAGGAGTTTGACAGGCAATGCCTTCTTGCTGATGATGATCCGTTTACGGGGGCTATGGCAGCTGATGGGACTGTCAAGGCTACTATCCAGGGTGCATCTATCAACGATCTAACTTGGAAGGATTTTAGAGACGCTGTGTATAAAATCCCTGCGGAAGAAAGAAAAGATTGTTGTTGGTTCCTCAATGAAACGGTACTCAATCATATTGCGAACATCGAGGACACGACAGGCAGACCGATTTGGCGTAGACCGACTGAAGCTATGCCGGGTCGGTTGGACTTGTACCCTTATCATGAGGTTAATATTCTTCCGCAGATTGCGGACATCGGCAAAGATGAACCGTTTGCAGTGTTTATGAACCCAAAAAGAATTCAGCATGGCAATCGTAAGGGTATCGAGATTAAAAAATTCGATGGGACTACTGAAAGCCTTGAATATGGGGAATTGTTTTTGCGGTTCAGAAAGCGGGACGGTTTCCTTGTAACTCGTCCGAAAAACAATATTTTAATTCTCAAAACAAAAGCTTAAAAATTTGTTTTGTTCTTTGAAAAATACATCGGCAGGGAATAGTCTTCGCCGATGTCAGGGAAGGATTTTTTAATATGGTTTTTTGGCTGTCCGAAGCGGGAACTTCGGACAGCTTGTTTATTCATCTAGCGATGGATAAAATTCTTCTTCGTCGCATAGCTCCAATTCATTTACATACAGGTTTTGAAGAATTAACCTGATTTCGGTTATCACTGCTATATCCCAATTTATCATTTCACTTGCTGGGCTTAGTTCTTTGATTAAGTTACATATTGAATTATCTACCCAATCACATTGTGCGATTTTTTGTTTTTCTGTCATGGTTTTACTCCTAAAGGTAAATTACCCCCGCACAGGCGGGGGTGTGTTTTTCTATGCGGATAATTCAGCACTATAGGCGGGATTATCTTCTAAGTACCTGCACCATGTGCGGGATACTTCTTCTAAGGCATACCAAGCGAAAACATTGTAAAGGCTGGTTAAATCTTGATGGTGTCTGTTGCCCCATAAAGCTTTGCCGATTTCTGAAGCTGTAGGTTTTTCGGAGTTGCGGAAAACACCGAAACTCTGAACCATTGAAATAATGTCTGTGCCTAATTCTGCGGCGGTTTGTTCCATGTGATTTATTATGTCATTACGATTTTTTTTGAAAAAAGAGATTGTGTCTGCATAATAAATAAAGCCTGAAAAGCCGATGGCTGCGCCGTATTTTGAACAGTCATTGAAAATGCCTGACAGTTCTTTAAATTCATCTTTTGTGTGATGTTGCGGATGGTAGCCAAGAGCAAATATTACGCTGTTGACTGTTCTACCTGAAAAATAAGAATGGCGTTTGATGTAATTTTGTAAACCACGAATTGATTTTATACGCATGATGAAACCCCCGACAGTAGAGCCGCATTTACTGCAGCGGATTGCTGGTTAAAACCGCACTGATTACATTTTGTTTTGTCTTTGCACTGCGGGCAGATAATAGACGGCGAAAATAAAGACGGTAGCAAATTAACCATTTGGTCTACTGCTTTTGGCATTGAGACACCAAGCGCCCAAGCGAGACGGCGAACAGATACTGCAGCCGTTTCTGAAAACTGCGGCGAATAATACCGCTTGTTAGTTGTGTTATTCATAGAATAACCCCCTGATGGAAAATAACCCCCGATAGCTAAGAACGGGAAGCATGAAGTAAAAATGCAAACCTTGAAAACTCCGCACCTTTTAATTTGCCCACTGAGGGCTGGCGGGGGGTGGGTTTGTTCCCCTTCACACCTGACAGGGGCAAACCCACCCCCAGCCCATAGTAGGATTAGCTATCTAATTACGGGAGTTGGGGGCTTTCGCGGGGGCGGAAAGATTTCTAATCAGTGTCTTAGAACACTGCCCCGGTCTGACTACTAAAAGCACTGGACAAAAAATCTAATGTTATGCGAAATACTGCTTTTAGTAGGCAGATTGGCACGGTTCTTGCTCGCCGTGGGGGAAGTGATATGCGTTGCAAGAACCGTGCCAAAGGGGGCATGGCGAAGCCATGCTGAAAAAACGTTTGGGGCGTTGCGGGGTGAAACCCCGCAGAGGGGGTAGCGTAAGACTTGCGTAGCAAGGCTGGAGCGAGGGGGAGACTTCCCCCTTCTTATATTTTTTGTTATGTTTGTTAAAGAGGTGAAATTGTGTTACTGCCTATAAAAAAAGAATTGACAATTACCCCGGATGAAATGTTATCGCTTTTAGAAGCAAGGTGTAATGGTAATATGAGTACTCTGACACCAGAAATAATCCACGAAATATTGCAACCGTATACAAAATTTGCCCTTGATGTACCAGAGTTTATGGAACTAGGAGAAGAAATAGAAAAAGAATTTGCAATTTTACAGGGTAAACCATTAGAAATAATGAAAAAATTTTTAGATTACATGGAAAAAATAAATAACATTTTGAAGCCGTACAAACCATGTAAGGAAGGGTGTGCATACTGTTGTTCTATACCTGTGCATATTTCAAACCTAGAAGTAGTTTTAATCGAAGAATATTTGAAAATAAATAAAATTACGAAATATAAAAAAATAATAAAATCAATAGATGTTTTTATGAAAAATAAAAATGATTCTATTTTTGGAGATAAATATGTAGGGAAAAAATGCCCGTTTTTGGAAAACAACATATGCAATATTTATAATGTGCGTCCATACGCTTGCAGGAAATATATTACATTTGAAAATGATAATGACAAATGTAAAAAAAAGGAAAAAAATATTAGTTTGTTTGTAAGTGATTTAATACAGCAAAGTTATGAAAATATTATTAAATACTGGATAGCTAAAGTAGATATGACTAAAATCAATTATGTACCCCTAGATGATATAAGAGAATATTTTGAAGAGATTTAATAGATAATAATGGCATACTGCCAAATTGGAAAAAGTATAGTTATTTTTTTTCTCTATATTCCCATTGATTTGAGGGCGGCTTCAAAGTTGGTGTTGATGTCTTTGTGGATTTTTTGTAAGTTGTGGGCTAGGTCTTTTACTACGGTTTTGGTTATTTCGTTGTCGGTGGCTGTCAGGGGAAGGAAAAGGCGGTAGATTTCTTCTTTTAGGGCGGCGGCAAGGTTTACCGGTGATTTGGCATTATAGACAGACTCTACTTATTAACAAAAAGCGCCATAAATCCGGCGCGGCTTTTCACATTGAGCTTCTGGTAGATACTGGAAACGTGCGTTTTCACTGTACTTGTAGAACGAAAAATCCGGTCTGCAATTTCATCGTTGTTTAAGCCTTCTTGCAGGATTAAAATGGCTACTTCCATTTCCATGACAGATAGTCCATGTTTTTGCAGGGTACCCTTTAGATCGAGTGCCGTGTCTTTTTCCCCGGAGCTTGCGCGTTCAGGATGAACGAGTTCATGAGGCGCTGGATGAGGCTTGGGTAATAACCTGAAAGATAACAGGAAAAACGTAATTGCTGCTATTGCGGCAAGCAGTACGGTAAACTCCGTATCCGTTGGTATGTAGCGGCCAAGCATAGGTCCAAAAAATGAAAAAATGTTGGTTAAATATATTGCTGATGCAAGACCGTAAAACCAGAAGCCGCCTGCATAGTGCTTTACCAAAGCTGCGGAAAAAACAATCCATACTGTATAATGGAAAAGCCCTACCAGAAAATTCATAAACCGGATAAAAGTAAGATAGTTCTCAAATAAGGGCAGACAGGGGAGCAGTATAAACAGAGCTGTTGCCGGAGGAAGAAACCATTTAATAAACCGGTCTATGGAACGCCCGGCAAGCAGGGCAATAACCGGAATTACCAGTCCCATAATAAGATAGTGCGGGAAAAATGTTTCTATTATCGAAAAGCGCAGAGCATTGAAGAGCCGCCCTTCCATCACCGCATTGAGAATTTTAAACAAAGATGTAATGCCAATGAGCCGGAGTATCATAGGCCAGTTGGTAACTTGTACTTGCCAATTACTATTGGCCTTCCTATTAGTGCTTATAAGATGCGCCTCCAGCGTGGAATTTATTGCGGCATCTCCCTGGCGGTGCATCAGTACTACAGATACAAGGGCGGCACTGCCTATACCTGCCATAAGCCATCTGATGGCATTAAATACTAAAGACGCTGCCTTTAAGGGCTGTGATGCCAAGCCGGTGATTTCCAGGAGGGAAATAGAAAGATAGTGGGTGATGAAACCGGCGATTATGGTAAGAGAAAAGAAAAACATACAAAAACGCCCTGTACGATTTTCGCTGTCTTCAATATGAGTCAGGAAAAATAGGCCAATACACAGGGGATATAACATACCTGTCAAGAAGGTAATAACAACGCGAAGCGGCAAAGACGTAAAGAAGACTTCCACACCCAAAGACCTAAGAATAATATTGGGCAGGATCAATAGAACGATGAATGTAATGCTTAAACCCAGGGGCTTCTTCCGCCCCGGCGTAGGCAAAAAAACCGGGCATAGCAAAGAACCCAAAATTACTCCTGGAAAACTAAATAAGCTCACCATCATAATAAGCTCTCTGGGAGCAGAGGAAGAAGCATTGAGAATCAGAAACAGGTAGAAATTTATAAAAATGAATAAAAGGGCGAGAAAAGAGGTTAACCGGGCCAATGACTGGTAATTTTTCATGATTCAGGAAAATTATATCCGAAA
>JAITFY010000094.1 GCA_031281025.1 Treponema sp.
GAATATTTAAGGTTATCAGAAAAGAGCGAATAAAAAGGCAATACTTCCCATAAGACTAAACTATCTTCGATAGTTTCGAGTAATTTTTTTGTATCATCAAATACATCATTTCCCGAAAACAAAATATGTCTTTTAAATTCGCGCCCCATTCTAAATTGTATATTTGTTACAGAAAGTACAACAGGAATATCCAAAAAAGCAGAGCTTTCGGACTGCGTAATATCGTTAACTTTGGAAAAAAAAGTATTTCCTTCCAGAGTTACAGTAACACCTACAGGTCTTGTTCTTTGTGTAAGAACAATCTGAGACTTTGTTCTTCTTGAAGATGCATCCAAACCAGCATCGGGAATCAAAGGTATCCATGATTCAAGCCAAAGCTTTCCGTAAGCATTAAAATCCTCCAGTTGTTCATTTTTAATCCAATTAGCCTGTGTATTAATTGAAAAGGAAGGAATATTTATATTATTTGGATTGTAACCAAAACCAATTACCCAATTTTGTCTTAATCTGTGAGTATCATAAAGCGCATCAGCATCAAATTTTGCATGAAAATTAGAAGAATATGCTGCATTAAAAATATGCCTTATTTTATTTTCTTCCGGTGAAACAGAGAATCTGTCTCTTAGGGAAAAAGAGCCTACTGCCCTTAAAATATCATGCTCGGCATTCCACAAAAATGTATCTCTTGTAATTGTTGAATAAATGTTAGCAGATATTTTTGTATTAAAAACAAAGAATTCTACCCCTGTATGTCCTGTCATACTTCCCAATAATTCATGTTCATTTGAATCTAAACTTGAACGCACTTCTGATTCAAAAGCGGAAAAAACGGAAAAATCAGATAAAACGGCAGCCCTTCCTGCAGAAAATAAAACGCCGGGTTTTGAATAATTTAAAGCGGCGCCTGCATTGATTCTGTAAAACACAATTGGATCTTCCAGAATTATTTCGTCAATATAGATATTTCCCTTGTCAAGTATCTGTGTTTTGTCAGGTTTTACAAGTATGGCAATATAACTATAATAATTGTCATATAAATTGCCTTGAATGCTTTGAGGATAGAAAACCGCATCCGGTAAAACAAAACGTTCATCACCTACAACCAGAAACACTCCTTTGTTTTCCCCCTGATACCGGACTGTTATCTTGGACCACTGCCCTGCCCTTGCCTTTAGGCTGTTTATTGGAATGTCTACTTTAAGAATACTGTTGTCGATACCGCCAGCTCCGTTGGCAATGATAAAAGATAAAGTTTCATTTTTATCTCCCAGCTGTTCATCTGTTTTTACAAAAAATGACAGCTCGCGATAATCCATAAGAGGTATGTTGTTTAACATAACATCGACGCCGGCAGAAATCTCTTCTTCTTCCATGTTTTCCCAGCTTATTTCAAGAACCCTTTGTTTATCCGGCAAAACATGAAGCCGTCTTATGATTTCAGGATATGTCGAACTTAGTGCAGGAAGTCTATCAACTGTTTCGGTTGCATTAACCCGATTGCTTCCTCTGACACTTTCTCCGTCAAATGTTATCGGCCTAAAGGCAGCGCCTCGAATTATTGGTTTTGCAAGTAAAATCCTTCCTGTAATTTCTTCATTTCCATCATATATGGCTATAATCCGCAAAAACCTAACATCGGCAAGTTTACGCCTGTCTTCATCGTTAAGAGTAATATGGGGTATTCTAACATCTTCATTAAAAGGTTCGTAAAGACCAGAATCACTGCAAAACAAAACTTCTTCCCAAATTAACTGAGGATTTTCAGAGAATGCAAAATCACTTCCAGAAAGCGAGCCAATTTGAACAATCAATTTAAAATTTCCAGCAGGATTTTTGTTAAAACCATAAAACCTGAAAGGGATTACTATTTCGCTTGCTTGTGAAAGATTTTGTGAAAAGTGATTTACGGGAACCTGAAAACCTGTCCATCCAGGACCTTGGGAAAAATCAAATTCTGCTACTAACACTTGTGTATCTGCGAGCTTTGTGTCTCTTGCCGGATAGGGCCTGTTAATTCCTGTAACCGGCGGCGCATTCCATTCAACTGGCATAAGATTTGATCCCAGTACAGTATGATTAATGTAATTCCTGAATATCAAATCCACACGATTGGTCATGTTTAGATCAAGATCCAGATGAAGATTGGTGGACAAAGGATTAGAAATAAAAGATGTGTCGGGAGGTAAAGGTAATATAACCTCATTACCTTCCATTCCGGCTATACGATAAAGGCCTGTTGAATCGACCTGTTCAAAAAACATTCCTCCCGTTATCTGCATTTTTAGATTATCGTAATCCCATGATGCTTTTGCGCTCATACCTACAGAGCCTTCACCGGAATGTTCCTGATCCGAAAATGAATCGCCGGATATATTCATACGAACACCTATGGCTGCTAACGCAGAAAATGGACCATTGCTACTGTAAATTGCTCCAATACCGGCGGCAATACTGCCCAGCCGCGTTTCTTCACTTCGTTTTAGGTACGTTATGCGAATTAACTCGTTTTGGCCGACAGAACCAAGTATCGTAACTTCTCCTGATGAAACATTGTAACTAAAATTTGTATACTGTATTCCGCTTCGCCAAACCTGAACAGAACCAGGCACAACATCAGTACCGATAAAGTATCCGCTTGCACTGTTAAAATTGGTAAAACGTAATGTTATATCACCGGAAATATAGGAAGGATAAATATATATTTCTGGGGAAATAATTGCCAAAGGCCACATTGTCTGGGGAGAACGCCTTGAAATACTTTCTGATGAAAAATTCTCTGATATTAATAGTTCATAAATTCCCCTTTGACTGACAACGGGTAATACAGCAAGTAAATCTGCAGAGGAAAAACCGGAATCAAGCTGGACAAGTTCAAAGCCAGTTAATTCGTTTCCCGTTGAAAGACGGATAAGCTCTGCCTCCTGCGAATCACTCGATGGCGTTTCATAACGGTTGCGTCTTTCAAAGGGAGAAAATGTACCTGGCTCGTAAATAACCAACGCTGCTGTAGAGCCAAAAAAAACCTCTCCCGGCCTTTTGGCAAAAGGAAACCTGTCTCCGCATTGCGGATAATTTTCCAGTTTAATCACTTGGCGATCAGTATCAAACCAATGCTGGACTGTATAAAGAAACCCGCTGTTGTCGATACTATCATAACTTCCCATCGAACTTAACCAGGGTTGGGAGGCGCTTTTTGAATAGGAAACTGCTACCATGCCGGCTGGCCTTATACTCAATTCCAAAAGGCCGTCTGCGCTTGAGGCTGCAAATTCACTGGGAGATGCAATTCGCCAGCGTCTTTTGCTGTTGTCGGTAATAATTCCCCTTTCGTCCTCAATGTAGACTGTAATTTGCGAATCAATATCGTAATCTGGAAGAACGAAAGAAACGCCTCGTATTGTGTTATGAGGTTGTTCAAAAAAAAAGTTTCTTTCCCGCCCGCCGTAAAAAGTACGTTCTTCACGGGAAGAAGAGTCATAACGGAAAAGCGCATGTATATCCCAAAGAGCATTTCCCAAGCGGCTGTAAAAACCAAATGACGCAGGAGAATCACCTCCTAAATCCATGTACGGAAAAGAAGGGAAATCAAGGCCTGTATTACCTATTACTGCAAATTGAATGAATTCTCCAGGCCGGCCCTTGTAACCGGCGCTATAGGTATTCTGGTTTGAATCATCCAGAAAATTGGTTTCTACAAACCATCTGTCGTTTATCCACAAAGATAAAGTTAGATCAACTTCCTGTGAAAAAAGAGGCGTTTGAGATGTACGAAAACCAGAACCTATTGGAGAAACAGTAAAACCGGGATTAAATTGGAAAGATCCCATCCAGGAACCTGTTAAAAAAAGTGAAACTTCAGAGTCCAACAAGGACAATGCCATAAGTTCATTTGGCGCTTCTTCGGTTATTCTTTGCCTAATTTCATCGATATTCAGTTCAGTCGTTTCTTCACCAAATACAAATGCAGAAAATAACAAAAATATAACAAACAAGATAAGTTTCACTAAAATATCATATCATATTTATAACAGCTATTCAGCCATAAAAAATTAAGTTATTATGAGAAATGGTTGTTTCAATGATACAATTTATCTTTGAGCTTTCTGATGTTACCAGCATCAAGGAAAAAAGAAGGATCGTAAAGTCTGTTACAGAAAAAATGCGAGGCCGTTTTAAAATTAGTGCAGCGGAAGTTGACCTTCAGGATTCTCTTTCTTTTTCTCAAATTGGCGGGGCAATTGTATCCAATTCAAAAACCTTTGGCGAGACAGTTTTGCAAAAGGCATTTAATATGGTTGAATCAGAAACCCCTGTCCGTATTCAGGATATGAAAATTTACTCGGAGGAATTCTAATGAAAAAAACACAGGTCTTTTTTCTTTTTCTTGTGGTATTGATATTTAATTCATGTATCGGCCTTGCAATTAATATTCAAATGAACAATGATGGTTCGGGAAGGCTGACATTGGAGTATCGTGTTTCACGTATACTTATGAACATTGGCGGCCTTGACGGAAACCAAAGATGGCCGGTTATCCCTGTGGGACGTGCTGATTGGGACAGAACGATTGAACGTATCAATGGGGCAAGGATCAACTCATTTTCCACTAAAGAAGTTGGGCTGGATACTGTAATTACAGTTGTTATCAACTACGACACCCCGCAAACGCTTTTGGAAATGCTCGAGCCTTTGGGTGATAAGGCATCCATAACTACTGATAATGCGCAATGGCAGCTTTTATACATTTTAGAAAAAGGAGCTTTTGACGCTGAACAAACAGGGATTGAGCCTGACCTGATGGAATTGGCACAAACAATGTTTTCTGACTATGACCTTTCCATTTCATTTAGCGCACCCGGAAATTCCACTATGGCAATTACCGATGGAGATGGAAACGAAATTACTCCCCCTGATTTTGCCGGGATTATTTCTTCCGGCAGAACTACGTCAATGAAAATGCGCATCATGGATGTAATAGGGATGTCAGATGGAATTGGGGTATTATTTCGCTGGTAACAGCTCTTTAAACCTTAAAATCTTCCAGCCGTTTTTTTTGGCTTTTCGTTTTAGCTTCATGTCGGGGTTAACCACAACAGGATTTCCGCAGTATTCAAGGAGTGGAATATCGGTATATGAATCTGAATAAAAACTGACATCCTGCGGCCGTATTCCGTTTTTTTCCATCCAAGCAATTGCTGCAGTTTTCTTTTTTTTGCCAAAAAGACCATAACCGTTTAATTTGCCGGTTGTTTTGCCGCCATTGTATTCCAAACTGGTAACAAGAGATCCTTCTATACCAAAAAAATCTTCGATTGGTTTTATGATAAAATCAAGAGATGATGTTGCAAAGATAACCTTTTCGCCTTTTTTCTGGGCTTCTTTAATAAGTAATGCCGCATTTGAATAAATATTTTGTTTTATTTTAGTCTGAAAACATATTTGGGCAATATTTTCCAGATCACTTTTTTTGATACCGGCAAGTTTGTTTATGGATTTTTCAATAAAATCTATATCAGGCCGTCCTATTTTATATTTTATCAAATCCAGTATAAGGCTTTTAACTTGTGAAAAACGGATTATTTTATGCTTCATTGCGATAAAAATAAAAAATGTTGCCGTATTTTTCCTTACCAATGTATGATCAACGTCAAATAAATGTACTTTTCTTTCCTGATTGTTCATTGTATAAATTCCAGGTATTTACATTCCAGTTCTGATTGCTCTGCATAATATCCTCTCATATTTTCCGGCAAGAGTTTTGCAATCTGCCCCATCACTTCGTTAAGAATATTTTCACGTTTTTCCTTATCAGGCTTTCCTTCGCACTTTATAAGGAATGGACGGCCTGCTTTAATAACAAAGGGAGTACGCCTGAACCTTTTAATGTTTTTCCAGATGTTTTCCCCGCCGTGATGCGCTACAGGTAGTATTGGGATACCGGATTCAATAGCCAGCTGGACTACTCCGGCTTTTCCTTTTCCAAGCACACCGTTTTTGCTTCTGGTACCTTCTGGAGAGATACACATATAAAAACCTTCGTCTATCATATCCTTCATTTTTTTAAAACATTCAGAAAAAGCGCCTCTCCTGTCTATTGGGATTGCTTTATATGTGGTAAAAATAAACGAAAACAACGAATTATTCCATGTTTCAGCTTTTACAAGACCTGTTACATACAATGGGTAACTTTGAGCAACAAGTATTGGAACTTCCAAAAAATTAATGTGATTAAAGGCAATAATTAAAGGTTTATTATTATTAAGGGCATCAACATAGTTTTTACAGTCTATTTTACACAGTGTATTAAAAATACTTTTTAAAATAAAATTAACAACTGGTCTTCTTATTTCCAATTTAAACTCCGGGTACTATAAGCCTTAAAGCGTTTGGCACACAGCTTATTTCCAATTCTTTGCCGTCATAACAGACTGTTTCTCCGTCACAATGGGCTGCCATCCCGCCTTCGAGCGCTGTCAGGCGAAAAAACGTTCCTCTGCCAAAAGTTACCCCGTCCAATTGACCTTGAGTTCCTTTTGTATAATGAGAAATAATTTTTAAAAGACCTAGACGGGAAGGGATATGTTTTACATAACAGATATCCAGCAAACCGTCATCAAGCAAAGCATCTGGCCCCATGTAAAAACTGCCGCCCATCCGTCTTCCGTTTACAACAGAAACAAGAACTGCGGGAAGAGTTGTTTCTACATTGTTTTGTTCGTTATCGGTGTAAGATATCTTTAAAACAGGAGACGGCTCAAAACGGGCAACCAGAATAAGTGCGGCAATGACATAAGAGATTCCGCTTTTTATTTTTAACTTGGCAGCTTCAAAGCCTACTTTTGTATCAAAACCAATTCCAATCCCATTTACAAAAAAACGTCCCTGCGGGAAAAAGCCGCCTTTAACAAAACCGGCATCAATAGGTTTAATACAGGAACTCTGTTTGATCGAAGAAATCAATAAAGAGCAGGCTTTTTCTACATCCTGCGGAATTTTCGGCGTAGAAGAGAAATCATTTCCCCTGCCAATCGGTAAAACTCCAAAAAGAGGAACAGCTTCCGGGAAGTTCTCATTTTTTGGACGCATCAATAAACCGTTAATAACCTCGTTACAGGTACCATCCCCTCCTGCGGCAACAGTAATATCATCACTGCCAACCGGCAGATCGCGAGCCATGTTTAAAGCATCGCCGCTTTCCTTTGTCAGAATTATTTCAAAGTCACGGCCGCTATCCTTAAGAATACGCTTGATTTTGGGGTATTGCTTTAGCGCTTTCCCCTTCCCTGCTATAGGATTTAGAATAACCCATATCTTATTTGTACATTTGTCAACAAGCGGTTTATCTAACAAATTATCAATTTTAGTCATAATGTAATTGTATCATTTCCCTGCTGTATTGTAAATAATCTGTAATGTTTGTTCTACACAGCGATCCCAGGAAAACAACTTTGCCCTTTCCAGACCAAGACGCCGGCATTCATTGTAAATATCCCTGTCCGTACTGACTGTTATCATACGATCAGACATATCTTCTGCATCCAAAGGATCAAAGTAAAGGGCTGCATGATCTGCTACTTCCGGCAAAGAGGCGGCGCGTGCGCATAATACAGGCACTCCACATGCCATGGCCTCGAGTACTCCCATGCCAAAACCTTCATACATTGACGGAATAACCACAAAATCAGCGCCGGAATAAAGCTCCGGCAGACTTTTCAGCGGAAAATGTCCGGTAAAGAAAATATCGCTGCGCCAGGGCGATGCTGCAACAGCCTCTTTAACAAGATTCGCATTATTACTGTCACCGCCTGCCATAACAAGCCTGTGCGGATAATTGGTTTTTTCCTTAAAAATTCCAAATGCTTCGATAAGCCTTACATGGTTTTTTATTGGATGATCGATTCGTGAAACACAAAGCACATAAGGACGCCTAAAACTAAAAGGTTGTATCAAAAGCACACTTTCTTCGTTTCTTTGACGCGGATAAAATGAAGAAGAATCTATTCCATTTGGAACAACCTCTATTCTATTTTCTTTTACATTTGCACGTTCGATAAGTTCCTGTTTTACAAACTCACTTACAGCGATTACCCTGTCCAGTCTGCGTAAAGAATTGGGGAATACTATACGCAAAGCTCCCAGATGTACCCTTGTTTTACGATTACCCCAAAAAGCCGCCATGTCATGAACAACGCCAACGGTTGGACATGGCGATTTATATGGGAGAGTCCTGTGAGCAGCCGGAAAAAAACAAGCATCAAACCGTCTTAAAGAAGCGAATTTTTTATATTTAAAAATATGCCAAATAGAATTTGCAGTCCTGCCCTGTATCGAACATTGAGGAATAAATTCAAAATTTGGCGCAACATCGCTGTAAATATACCTGTCATATTCCCAGCCAAAAAGTTCAAAAAGAGCCTCAGATGGCGGTACACGCTTTAGAAACTCGGTTAAATACATACCTACACCGGATCTGCCTCCATCGCAGGCAAAGGTATCCATCCCTATTTTCATAAATCCCTCCGGATGCTGTCAATAATAGCATATTTAGGAAGGAATGTCAGTAGCGTAGAAACAGGGAAAATTGTGATGTGAGGGAATTTTTTTGTGCCGAAAGGCGTATGGTATAAATACACAAAAAAACCCCTTGTAGAAAAGGGGTGGATACAGTACATTAAATCAAGAGGTAAATTGAATGTATGCCACCTATCATTTAAGAGCTGACGAAATAAACGATGATTTTATTAAAACATTGAAAAGCACCTACCGGCATGATGAAATTGTTATTCTGCCCAAAAAAGCCTATACGGAAATTGAAAAAGCGCGCCACAACCTGGCATTAACTGAAAAACTGCAACAAGGCATTCAAGATATAGAAGAAGGGCGCGGAATTGTAAAAACCATAGTCGAATTAGAGGCTATGGAAAATGAATGACCTTGTTTTTTCACCTCAGGCTTTTAATGAATACCTTGAATGGCTCACAGAAGATAAAAAGAAAAATGCCTGTCTACTGCGCGGAAGCGTATAGCATAAATACACGATAATTTCTTTCTGCACCGAAAGGTGCATGATTCTTGTATACAAAATAACCATAATTCATTATTTACCAAAAAATTATTATTTATAAAAAACAGATAACTCCCCGCGCCAGGACGGCGTGGAGAGACGAATAAACGTAGGGCAAAAAGATTTTTTTATTGCACTTCTAAATTGAAGTCGTGAGGCATTAAAAATATATTTTAATTACGCCGTATTTTTTTTATTTCCATGCCTGCGCCTGTGGGAAAGCCCTGTCTGCTAGAATGATTTGGCGATTTTCACGCACTGTTTGTAACAAACTAAATTGTACAAACACCTTGTGGTGTAGTGTTCTGTCTTATTCGGTTAGTAATAAACAATATGCGTCTGACCACTCATGTGGTCAGACTTAACGGGACATTGTGTCAGTTGAATAAGACAGAACACTTTAGCTGTCAAACCAT
>JAITFY010000101.1 GCA_031281025.1 Treponema sp.
CACCAACGGCAATTTATTGGGAAGAAGCTGGTCTATTGGTATAACACTTTGATCTGACATAATTTAGAAGTTAGAAGTTAGAAATTAGAAGTGAGAAATGTTGTTATTCAAACCCACACATTTCTCATTCTTCATTCCTAACTTCTTGTTTTTTATACCTAGCCTTTTATATTGTAAAATGCTTTTTTTTTTGCGTATTCGCTGATACCCATAAGTTCATCTTCGATTCTCATGAGTTGATTGTACTTGCAGACACGGTCTGTGCGGCTCATTGAACCGGTTTTGATCTGACCGGTTTCCAGGGCAACAACAAGATCGGCAATGAAGCTGTCTTCGGTTTCGCCTGAACGATGGGAAATGATCGAAGTATACCCAGCACGTTTTGCCATTTCCACTGCTTCGTATGTTTCTGTAAGCGAACCAATTTGGTTTACCTTAATAAGGATTGAGTTACAGGCGCCCATGCCAATTCCTTTTTCAAGGCGTTTGGTATTGGTAACAAAAAAATCGTCGCCGACAATTTGTACTTTTGAACCGAGCGCTTTTGTTAGTTTTACATAACCTTCCCAGTCATCCTGATCCAGCGCATCTTCTATCGATATGATTGGATACTTGGCAACCCACTTTATAAAAATGTCAATCATTTCGTCTGTGGTGAACAGTTTGTCCGGGTTTGATTTCCAGAACCTGTAGCCTTTTTTGCCGCCTTCGTCAAAGAGCTCGGAGCTGGCGCAATCAAGAGCGATGGCAATTTCGTCGCCTGGTTTTCTGCCGGCTTTTTCGATTGCCTTCATGATATAGTCAAGCGCTTCATCGTTTCCAATGTCGGGTGCAAAGCCGCCTTCGTCTCCTACTGCTGTGCTTTTTCCGGCATCATGTAGAAGTTTTTTTAAATGATGGAAAATTTCCGCTGTCCACTGTACTGATTGCCTGAATGATTCTGCGCCAACGGGCATAACCATAAATTCCTGGAAATCGATTTTATTGTCAGCATGTTTGCCGCCGTTGATGATATTTGCCATTGGAACGGGCAAAAGATTGGCATGGAATGTGCCAAGATATTTATACAAAGGAACTCCAAGGAATTCTGCGGCAGCACGGGCAGTTGCCATAGAAACGCCCAAAATTGCATTAGCGCCCAGCTTGCTTTTGTTTTCTGTTCCATCAAGCTCGATCATGGTTTTATCGATATCAAGCTGATCCAGTGCATCAAAGCCCATCAATTCCGGTGCAATAATGTCATTTACATTTTCTACAGCTTTTAAAACGCCTTTTCCAAGATAACGATCCTTGTCGCCGTCACGAAGTTCGACAGCTTCATAAGCTCCGGTAGATGCTCCAGAAGGCACTGCAGCACGTCCCAGCGAGCCGTCTTCCAGCACTACATCAACTTCTACAGTGGGGTTTCCCCGTGAATCGATAATTTCACGCGCTTCCACATATTCAATTAAACTCATATTTTCCTCCAGTATTTGTTTTTCTACAATTATGTTGCGATATTTTAGAAAGTTAGTCAAGGATGCTAATTTTGATTATTCACGATAATCTCACGATTTTTATGGAAACAGCAGAGTAATATTCTTATATTCTAAGTAGGAGAAAACAATGAACAAAAACAAACTTATACGCATCGTTTTCATGTCACTTAGTATGTGTACAATTATGTCATTATGTATGACATTCATAATGGTCGCAATCAACATGGGTTTTACCGAAGGTTTTATTCGTGCGTGGCTTATAGGAAGCGGAATTGGTTTTCTGGTAGCGCTGCCAATTGCGTTTGTTGTTCCTATGTTGGTGGAAAAAATATGCGATAAATTATTTGGTAAAATTACTGTTTGATTAATAGTTTGTGTAAGATACTGTTCAAAACCTTTATAAATCAGTAAACTTACCTTAGTACTATGAAATTTATTGACTTCAAGCTGCATCCCGATTTGCAAAAAGGCATTGATAGGGCAGGATACATAGACTGTATGCCCGTTCAGGAGCAGGTGTTACTTAATGCTTTTAGCGGGCATGATCTTTATGTCCAATCCCAGACAGGGACTGGAAAGACTGCGGCTTTTCTAACTGTTGTTTTTCAGCGAATGTTGACGGAAGATTTGCTTTCCAAACGAAAAGCGCTGATTATGGCTCCCACAAGGGAACTGGCTGTTCAAATCGAAGAAGAAGCAAAACTGTTGGGAAATCATCTACCCTTTAAAACCGGAAGTTTTTATGGCGGTGTGGGTTATGCACAACAGGAAAAACTGCTAAGAGAAAATGTTCAAATCCTTGTTGGAACACCCGGACGTGTACTCGATTTGAATAAATCGGGCAAAATGAATCTGATGGATGTAACGTTTCTTGTTCTTGACGAAGCTGACCGGATGTTCGACATGGGTTTTTACCCCGATTTACGCAAACTCATCAAGGTTGTACCTGCAGTTGATCGCCGTCAGACCATGCTTTTTAGCGCCACATTAAACGCATGGGTTAAAAACCTTGCATGGGAATATACAAAAGCGCCCATCGAAATCGAAATAAAACCAGAGACCGTTACCGTTGATGAAGTTAGCCAGGTTCTTTACCATGTTTCATCCGATAAAAAAATGCAATTGCTGCTTGGCATCCTAAAACATGAACAGCCGGAAAGCGCAATAATTTTTTGCAATACAAAAAAACATACCGAGATTATCGCAAAGCGTTTGCGGATGAACGGTATTCCCTGTGAGTTTATCATCGGGGATTTACCGCAGGTAAAACGGCTCAAGGTAATTGACAATGTAAAAAACGGTAAAATCAAAATACTTATTGCTACCGATGTAGCAGCGCGCGGCCTTGACATTGAGAACCTTGCAATGGTGATCAACTACGATGTACCAAACGAGGCGGAAAATTACGTTCACCGCATTGGCAGGACAGCACGCGCCGGGAAAACCGGAAAAGCGATAACTCTTGCAAGCGAGCATGACGTCTATGAATTGCCGGCCATAGAACGTTACATCGGAAAAAAAGTGCCATCGGAAATTGCCGCGCAAGAATTATTTGCAGGAGATGAAAGCGCTCACTTGCGCGTTCAAACAGACTATTACGAAGAGCGGAATATCCGCGACAAAAGCCCCCGCAAAAGTTCCCCCCGCGAAAAAGATCGCGGCGCCAGACAAGATACACGTCAAACTTTTGGCTCCAAGCCACAGCGAGAAAAAGGCAATAAACGCAGACAAGAAGAAAAACAAAATCGCAGCGGCTCAAGCGCACAAAGAATATCCAGCGAAGCCCTGCAAGATATGTCAAATCTTTCAATGGAAGAACGAATGGCAATCTACAAAAAAAGATATGCACAAGCCGCGGACACGCGGCGTATAGAATCAGGGAGACGTACAACAAACCTGCCAACCGAAGGAAAACATACAAAAGCTGGTAGTGGAAAAGTTGAGAATAAAAAGAGGAGAACCAAACATCGCAAGCACGATGTTAAACCGTTGGTTGAAAAACCAAAACCACAAGAAGCTTCTGCCAAAAAAGGCTTCTTTTCTAAATTATTTAGAATGTTCAAAAACTAATATTTTTGAGTATCCTTTTACCAAACGAAGCAAATGTAAAACTTTAGTTTTTACAACTAGCTCAAACTATACATAATTGAGTTGTTCAGAAATGTTTGCTGTTATAAGCTGCTTGAGGGGTCTTGTGATGCCGCGTAAGCGGCTTGCTGGTAAAAATGCCATGCTAGCATGGCGTTTTTGACCAGCCGGCAGGACCCCATGCAAACCATAAGCATACATTTCTGAATATCCCATTACTTTTGGAGAGACCATGATTACAGTAACCAACCTAAGTCTTAC
>JAITFY010000037.1 GCA_031281025.1 Treponema sp.
GCCGCCAGCCAACCCCCAATTGTAAGAAGACAGGCAAATAGGGAACTTGCAACACTGAGGTAACTAGTACATTGTACTAAGGCAATTGCTTAGTGTAAACGTTTTTGATTTTTTCTTTACCCAGTATGCGGTAAATATCGAAGTCTTTATCCAGGCTGATGATTTCCCTGATGCCGGTTTTTTCGGCGGCTATTATCAGGCTTGCATCGGCAAAATCCATAGGCAAATCTGCGTACTTGCCGGTTAATTCTATTATACGAGGCAGATCGTGCTGGTTTATATCGCTGATAACAACCCCTTTGCACATTATCCATTCGTAAAAATCCTGCTGGGCTTTTACGCTAAAATCCAACATATGTGAAACTTCGGTTAAAACAGCAAGAGTGCTGATAAAACGATATTGATTGGCTTGAATGAAATTCTTGACATTTTTATGATGTTTATCATTAACATCAAATAAAGCAATTAATGGGCCTGCGTCAATAAGAATTCTGTCGTGCACGGAGCTTCTCTTTTAAATGCTGCTTGTAGTTTGTGGAGAGATCAGCCATACCAGAACCGTATTTGCCAAAATATGGCAGACCTAAAGTATAGGAATCCAGCTCGTTTTCTTCCTGTTTGTAGTACAATTCCAATGATTCTATTATTATCTCTGACATTGTTTTATTTTTGTACCTGGAAAGAGTAAGGAGCTTATTCCTGGTTTCCATGGGAAGCCTTGCAGAAGTGAGTACTTCATTTGTATTATAGTTTAACCTTAAATTTGTCATATTACACATTGTAATACAAAGAGCAAAAAATGTCAATAGATAAATTGACGAATTTACCGCTATTCCCAATTTCCAAAATATACTATAATGTTATACTAGGAGTATTGCCATGAAAAATCGGATAGTAATCAGCCTAATTATAATGTTAAGTATAACCGTTTCGGGTTTTGCCCAGGTTGCCAGAGACGAATTGCGGGATCTTCCGCCGGTAGCATTTATTAACTACGAGGGGCCTCATGCCTGGGTGAATACCAGAGAGGAAATCCGTCAGATTGGTGTGGCTTTAGGACAACAATTAAGAGAGAGAGATAGGGGTATTCAATCTGCTTTACAGGCAATGACTATTGAGCAAAGAATAACACATTCATACAGGTTTGAAATAGGCGCTTTAAGCCGGTATTTTGTCATTCACAGTATATCCGGCTCCGATGACGGTAAACTAAATGCCGATATTATTGGGCTTGGCGTTGACGCAGGCGTAGATCATATCCGAAACCTGCGCGTAATCATTCAGGGTTATCTGCAAACTGCGTATGACTACAGTGCAAGCGACGCTCTACTTTTAGCGGAGTACATAACAATCTATAACGCGGTATACCGCGGAAATTGGGAATACTTTACCGGCCGGTTTAAACCTGAAGTAATAAACCACTTAACCAGTGAAAGAGCAGGGCTTTCGATTCGTTATGATGAATGGCCAGGAAGGACATTGATCCTTATCCCGCTTGGGTTTGGTATAGGCGCTATTGATACTTCAACAATTGCCGACAGACGGGTTATCGAGGAAATGCGCAGAGAAGACGATCAGGGGATCACTCAGCGGCAGCAGCTTGTTGATTTGATTGAACGTGAAGCAGATGAAGCAGAACGCCAGGCGCAGACTGAACGTGAAACAATCAGACAGGAAGAAAGGCAAATAACACAGGAAAGAACCCAAATTGATCAGGAAAGAACTCAGATCGAACAAGAAAGGGAAAGAACTCAAGAACAACAGCAACAAGGCGTAATTACGCAGGAACAGGCGCAACAAACAGAACAGGAACTTGACAGAAGAGAACAAGAGCAAGACACAAGAGAACAGCAGCTTACCCAGCGCGAAGATGCTTTGGATCAGCGGCGTGAAGAAGCTCAAAGACTCGAAGAACATGCCGAGCGAAGAACAGAAGAAGCCCAGCAGCACCGTGAAGAAATTGCCAGAGATCAGCAGACTATCATTGTTCAGCAAACAATAAGCGGTGTAATTGGCATAATGTTAAACCCAGGAAACCCGTCAATGGGAAGAATTGTGCAGCTTAATCCTGCAGATGGAAGCGAGTTAAGAAGGTCTCCTTTGGAGACAGTCCGTGTAAGAACACTTACATTCCTGAGCGGCAGGATACTGGCCGTTGCAGGTGAAGCTACAGGCAGAGGCGCAATTCGCCTTATCGAATTAAACCCCGACAGTCTTGAAATGGCAAGACAGGGTGACGATGATATTCACACATCAAGCCTCTTGTGGGTAAATGGAAACGATATTTATGCAATAACGACTGATACGCCTGGTAATTGTTATCTTGGCCGTTTTAATACAAATCTTGTATTACAGGCAAGATCCACTGCAATGATTCATCCCAGCGCATCTGTAACAATTCAACAGGGACGCTTGCTTACTCAACGCCCCGATGGTACAGCACTGATATTGAATCCTGTAGATTTAACGGAGACAAAGTAATAATTTCTACTGCTATTTCCCGTAGATATGCTCTAACCCGTGCAGGAGCTCTTCGGCTTTTTCGCGGCAGCTTCCGCAGACTGTGCCGATCTTTGTTGCTTGCTGGAGCTTGTCCCAGCTGTGCGCCCCGTTTTGAAAGGCATTTTCTATATCTTTGTCCGTAATTCCAAGGCAGTTGCAGATAACAACAGTTTCCTCGACAAAAAGACCGGTGCGGCCGGTTTTTGAAAGGTAATCGTTAATCGCTTCCCGCAGTGCTTTGTCTCCAAGAACCGAACAATGTATTTTAAAACTTGGAAGGCCTCCAAGTTTTTCGACAAGGTCTTCCGGGCGAATTTTATACGCTTCTTCGATCTTCATTCCTTTAATGGTCTCGGAAAGCATACTTGTTGAAGCTATGGCGCTTGCACAACCGTATGTTTTCCAGCGTACATCGATTATTACATCATCCTTGATTTTAAGGAGCATCAACATTTGATCTCCGCATTTAATGTTGCCTGTCTGTCCTTTGGCATCGGGTGCAAAAACCGCTTCTTCTTCCAAAAGTACATTTCTGGGATTTGTAAAATGATCTTTAACTATTTCTGAATATAACCAATCTGACATTTTGTCCATTATAACAAAACTATAGTTTTTTAACAATCTGTCAATGTGGACATAACCCGTAAACGTGCAATTATTGGCGGTAATACCTCTACTACATAGTCAATATCGCTCTCTGTATTTCCCCACCCAAGGCTGAAACGAATCGACCCGTGTGCAAGCTCATGACGAAGCCCTGTTGCCAAAAGGACGTGCGATGGCTCAAGGCTTCCAGAAGCGCAGGCAGATCCGGTGGACGCTTCGATTCCCTGCATGTCCATGGAAAGCAGGATTGCTTCCCCTTCGGCGCCCGGAAAAGACACATTTAATGTATTTGGCAATACATCTTTGGGATGGCCATTTATATGAATATTTGGGATTTTATCGAGAAGTCCCTTTTTTAACCGGTCGCGCAATAAAGATATTTCCTGTTCGTATTTTTCAATTTCTATGGCGGCAATTTCGGCTGCTTTGCCAAAGCCTAGTATACCGGCATTATTATACGTTCCTGCCCGCAAGCCATCTTCCTGATGACCTCCATGTACCAACGGAAATAAAGGCGCGCTTTTTTTTACATACAATGCACCCACTCCTTTAGGCCCATAAATTTTATGAGCAGAAATGGTAAGGTAATCAACATCCAGTTGCTCTACATTCACGGGAATTTTACCAACTGCCTGCACTGCATCAACATGAAAAAAAGCGCCGCACTTTTTAACAAGAGCGGTTATTTCTTTTATATCCTGCACTGTGCCAATTTCATTGTTAGCCGTCATTACCGACACAAATAAGGTTTTATCGCTTAACGCTTTTTCAAACTCGTTTATTTTAAGCTTACCACATTCATCAACAGGAATTACAGTTACTTTAAAGCCAGCGTCTTTTAAACTAAGCGCAGAATTCATCACACATGGATGTTCGATTGCGCTAATCAGAAATTCGTTACGATCCGATGCTCTTCGCCCATGTGCGAGGCTACGCATGGTTTGGAACACCGTATTATTGGCTTCTGATCCGCCGGAAGTAAACACTACTGTTCCGCTTTTTGCCCCAATCAGGTTTCTAATCGCCTCTCTTGCTTTTTCTATCCTGCCTTTTGCCAATCTACCCGATGCATGCATACTGGAAGCATTCCCGAAAATTTCCAAATCTTCTATCATGGCGGCTTTTACTTCCGGTCTTAGGGGTGTAGTGGCGTTATGATCTATGTATACTTTTTTGATTTCATTGTTCATATAGATTTATGGTATCAGAAATGGGGGGAATATGCAAACCTCAGGTTTATCCCTAAAACACCACTACCACAGGTCATCCCCCTTTAATTCCCGCATAACTTCTTCCAGTCTTTTGGAAAGAGCCGCTATAGTTCTTTCCAGCCTGGCTTTTTCCTTTTCCAGCACCTCCTTTGGGTCTTCTTCTTTTTCTTTTCCGCGCACTTGAACTTTTACAGTGTCGGGGCTTTTGCCTTTTATTAAGGCAGCTTCGGCCGCTTTGCGTTCATCGCTGTTGCGGATACCGGCAAGAAAGCGTCCGTTGTCGGCGCCTACCTGGGGGGAGACATCGTACTCAAACATTTTAATCGCAGTGTTGGCGGCGGCTCTGGGAATACGAAGCATCCTGTCTACATAGTCTTCGAATCGTACGCCGATTTTAAAACATAAATCGTGAGCCGTTAGTAAATGTTTCCCCATTTCTTTAACAAGTTCGCCGTTATTTTTTATGAACTTTTCCCGGATAACTTCTGTAAGTTTTAAAAGTTCGGGGGAGGCGGAAAAAACATCTGTGTAGATTTTTTTTGTTTGTGCTTTTTCAAGCAGATCATGAAAAATTGCCCAAAATTGGGAGTTATGCGCCCTTGGAGAAAGGGTGCCGCCACGGGCGCATGCATGAAGATGATGAGCGTATTCGTGAATTGCCGTGTATAACAACAAGTTTTGTCCGGTTTCATCCGGCTGAAAATTGCGGTTATGAAGAATAATTTCCCTGGAACCTGGTTTATAAACGCCATTCACTTTTTTGCTTTTTTTCCCGGAAAAAATGAGCGAAAACTCAAGCGGCGAATCCTCGATTTTTAGCAGTTTTTCTTTTATCTGATTCTGATTCATGTTTACTCCTTACAGTATTTTTTCCATAGCAAATGCGGCAGCAGCCACACAGGCAGTTTCGGTGCGAAGAGCGCGCTCTCCCATTGACAGCCGCAGAAAACCGGCTTTTTCGAATAGATCCCTTTCGCGATCAGACCAGCCCCTTTCCGGGCCGATTGCCAGCATCATTGGTTTCCTGGATGGCGAAAGCAAAAAAAAGGAGCTTTCCGCCCTAACATTGTCCAACGCAAAAAACAGAGGGGTTTCGTTTGTGATAAACCCTGTTTGTTTGGTTTCCCAGGGGCGCTCCTTTAACCAGCTGTCCAGACTATCAAAAATTGACAGAACGGGGATTTGGGTATCACGCGCCTGGATAGCGCCTTCGATAAGCGCTGCTTGAGAGCCGCCATCGACAAATAACTTGGTATCGCGGTAACTTTTCTCGCCTAAATCGGTTCCTATGACGTCTATTGCGCAAAGGCCCATATTGGAGAGGGCTTTTAAAATGCGGCGCATTTGGATCGGACGTACAAAGGCAACCGCCATTCTTAAGCGCAAACGGGGTAAACGCAGATCGTGTTCATCGGCTTGAAAACTTACAAAAATCGACCCGTCAAAATTGACCTTTTCGATCCTTCCTGTGCCGCGTTTACCTCCCAAAATACCGGCATCAAAGGTATCGCCGGCTCTTTTATGTAAAACTTTTAATAGATGAATTGTCCTTTCATCCCGCCTGGAAAAATTGCTCAAACCCTGTTTGGGACCCAATTCATGCTCTTCCAACAGTATTATATTCACACCTTATTATATCAGATTTTAATCAAAATTTACCCATCTTGACAAAGTATTCAATAAATATTAGAAAATAACATATAATCATGACAATAAAGAAAAGTATATTATTTTTAATAGTTTTTATTTTGGCATTTATTGCTGTCACCTGCGCAACCCGTTCGCATGAATTTGTCGAAATTGATAGTGCTGTTCAGCAGGAAAATTTTACAATGGCAATCGAAGGAATAAGGAGGGGGCAGGAAAGAAGGCGGTCTTTATACAACGAAAGAGACGCCATATTGCTTTTTCTGGACAAAGGGCTTCTTGAACACTATGCAGGAAATTGGGAAACCTCTTTTGCGGATTTACAGAATGCCGAAAGGTTAATAGAAGAAGCTTTTACAAGAAGCTTAACGCAGGGTTTTTTAACATATATTATCAATGATAATACAAGAGAATATCCCGGAGAAGATTTTGAGGATATCTATATAAATATTTTTAATGCTCTGAATTTTTATCAAATGGGCAATATGGAAAGCGCATTGGTAGAAATCAGAAAATTAACCATATCCAGCGGAAAATTGAATATGCTTGCCCGAAGACATGAATTTGTCGATCCCAATACCGGCGCAAATTTAAATGAAATGGTTAGTAGAGAAACGGGTGTCAGCCAGTTGCCGGATACAATTGCTGTCAATTTTTCCAATTCAGCTCTTGCCCGTTATTTGAGTGTCCTGTTTTATCAGGCAACTGGAGATATCGATTCCGCACGTATTGAGTATGAACAAATACATAGGGCTTTTTCTGCAAACAGGGATATTTACCGCCACCAGATACCCAGCGCTGTTGAAGCGTCACGTACCCAGAATATACCGCGGGGAATGGCAAGGCTTAATGTTCTTGCTTTTTCAGGATTATCCCCGGTAAAAGAAGAACAAATGCTTATCCATTACATTCCATTTCCCATATCGACTATGGCTTCGTTAAGTCTTCCAATACTGGTAAATAGACCTAATCAGGTAACAAGGATAGAAGTGATTGTAGAAGGCGCGGATAGTTTTAATCTTGAATTGCTCGAAGATATGGGAGCTGTCATCGAAGAAACTTATAAAGCCCGTTTTGCCAGTATTTTTATTAAGACTTATATTCGATCAATTTTAAAACATGTTACTGCCGGTGTTGCAGCAAGGCAAGTTGAAAGACGCCATGGTACTTTTGCCGGGATTTTAACGCTTGTAGGAGGATTTATCTTTGCACAAGCAACAGAAAGAGCCGATATCAGAATGTCTCGTTTTCTTCCAAACCATGCACATATTGGCGGGATCAATCTTGACCCTGGCACATATTCTGTTATAATAAATTATTACAATGGCAATAGTGTTATTGCCAATGAACATAAAGAAGTCACAGTTAATTCCGGCAGATTGAATCTTTTGCAGTCTGTTAATTTAAGGTAGGAGAAAGTTTATGAAAAAAATGTTTTTAGTTATGGCCGGTTTATTATTATTGTTTTCTGCATGCGGAACAAGTGTAAACAGAGTACAAGCTGGTAGCGAGGCGGATTTAAGCGGCTACTGGAATTCAAGAGACGTCAGGATTGTCTGCGATTCTCTTATCAGAGACGCCCTTTCAAGCCCCAGAGTTGACCAGGCAATCAGGGCAATGGGCAGGACGCCTAAAGTAATCGTGGGCAGATTCAGGAATGAAAGCAGCGAGCATATTGATACTGCGATAATCTCTTCTGTTATGGAAACAGCAATTTTTAACAGCGGCAGACTTGACTTTGTCGCCGGCGGAGATGTAAGGGATGAACTGCGCGAAGAAAGACAGGATCAACAGGCATGGGCAAGCGAAGAAACTGTAGCTTCATTGGGCAGAGAGGTAGGCGCTGATTTTATGATGACGGGAACTGTAAGAACAATTATTGACAGACAGGGAAACCGCAGCGTAAGAGCATACTTTGTCAGAGCAGAACTTACCAATATCGAAACCAATGAGCGTATGTGGATTGGTGAAAACAACGAAATTACAAAGGAAATTAGACAGCCTCGTAACAGGCTTTAGTTTTATTCCTAAGTTAACGCATAGTAAGTATCATTTTTGTTATACAGGGTTCCCAGCGCTTCTCCTTCTATGTTTAACTTTTTTCGTACTGTATCTGTCATTAATGCGCGAACTTTTAATCGTGATGCTTTGGTAATTAAAATTCTGGCACGCACGGCAGGTTTACCTTTTACAGAGTACCCTGTCTCTGGCGACCAATAAAACGTACATTCGCCTGCATCTATGCTAAAATACCAGGTACTGCTTGGGTCTTCGCCTGTAGAAATTTCCAGCAATCCCCGGACAAGCGCGTATGCCTTGTCTACAGGGTTGTAGGATTTTGCATGGCTAGACCAGCTGTACGAAGAATTGTTCGATTGAATTTCCAAAGGAGAACCAAAACAAGCCAGAATTGTATCACCCTCTAAACTTACAATTACAGCTCCTGCATTGAATAACACTTTTTTTATTAACACAAGAAACGCATTTCTGGCTTTACCTGCATCCTTTGTACTTTCCCGCGCTTCATTTATGATGAGTTTTGTATCCCTGATTGCAATGATAGCCGCAAAAGTAACATTGATCTCCGAAAGCCGGGGTCTGCCGCAAACGATCAAGTTAGTAAGGTAACTTTTAGATACAACAGCACCGTAAGCTGCACGAAAAGTCCTGATCCTGTGTTTTAACAATGCCTTTTTGCAATAAAAAATTAACAAAACTCCGCAAAGAGAAGAGGAAAAAACAATTAAGGGATCAATCCAATATGAGCCAATAAAAAAAACAAAAACAAAAACAACAGCGGATAAAAAACTTAAAAATAATCCGCAAATCAGCAGTAAAAAGGGCCGCATTAAAAAAACAACTATTAACACAATAAATGTTAAAAACACAGACCATAAAATTATGCCGCGAAACCTTGCAGGAATTACATGATTACCCGTTATCAGTACATTCGCAACAAGTGTTGAATACAGGGCATTATTTTCCGGGCCCATAATACAATATGATAGCATCAGTTCTTTTTCCAATACTTCCCTGATAGCGGAAAATCTACTGTATTCTTCCTGCATTATTGCAAAAGCTTCAAGCAATTCATTGTTTTGCATAACAGGAGAACTGTTAAAAAAATTCTGGAGGCTGGAAAAATAATCACTTCTGGCTGTTCTCCATGTTATACGATTTTCTATATTTGGAAGTTTTAACAATTCTTCTTTTAATACAAATGTATATTCGCCAAGATACAAAGGAGAAAGTTCTGGCAAAGTATCTTTAAATACTCCCAATTCATTTGCCGCTGTTAAAGCTATCATCAAAGCCAATTCCGATTCTTCATAATCTCTAAAAATGGAAATATCAAGATGGCGAAAAGCGGAATTCCAGGGTGTAATAACATTTCCCTTATTGTCCAGCCGGATGTCAAATTCATTTCCATCATGAAATCGCAGCCACAAAAATCTGTCATGATCGTTAAACTCAAGCTGCGAAGCTGCAAAACGATTCTTTAAATTAAGAAAACCCGGATGCTCATACTCAAAAAACATGACACGTCTGATTTTATTGTCCCAATCAAAAATGGGCTCTGTTGTTACTTCCAAATAATTGCCAAATACAATGGCGGAACGGATTATATCTTCATCTCTGTCAATCAATGCAGAAACTAAACGATCCCTGCCTAGCTCTGTTAACTCAACTACCTGTTCTACAAAAGAAGGCGCCGCTGCCGGAGTTATAAAACCCAGACGGATACCTTCAAACAAATTACGAATATTGGCGCCAATAAGAGAATACTCATCCATAAAACGTCTGCGTATTTCTGCTTCTGTCAGCGTTATCGGAGAAGCGGCAGGCGACACTTTGCCTGTCATTACCAAATTGGCTGCATCCATTTCTGTCAATGTCATAAAAACTGTAAAAAGATCATTTCCGCTTACAATTTCATCAGTATTAATGATCAACAACTCATTGGATACAGCGCTGGGCTTGCGTATTTTTAAAAGCAAATCATAGTGAGGACCTAATTTGGGGCCTGATAACAGAAAATTAAGGAAAAAAATTACACCTGTAGAAAAAACCAGACTGCCAAGAAACATGAATAATGAGTATTTTACAGGAATAAAAGCGCGCATCCTTTAAATTTCGGCATTTTTACGGTTTATCTGGAGGTGACTGCCAGTATAAACCACTTGTCTTTCATGTTTTATTAATTTATGATGATCAATAAAGAGGAATAGTATGAAAAAATCATTCATGGACGACAATTTTTTATTGGAAACCGAGACTGCACGTAATTTATACGGATTTGTAAAAGATGAGCCAATTTATGACTACCACTGCCACCTTATACCTTCGCAAATTGCAGAAAACAAAAAAATGACGGATCTTACCGATGCCTGGCTTTCTGGGGATCATTACAAATGGCGAATGATGCGTACAATGGGAATCGAAGAAAAATATATAACAGGCGATGCTCCCAATTACGAAAAATATATTAAATGGGCGCAAACTGTAGAGAATCTGATTGGAAATCCGCTTTATCACTGGACTCATCTTGAATTACAGCGATATTTTAATATCTATGAACCCCTTACGGAAAAAACAGCTCCGGCAATTTGGGAGAAAGCCAATGATTATTTGCAAAAACCTGAATTGTCTGTTAAAGGTATTTTAAATAACTTTAAAATACACACTGTAGGTACAACGGACGATCCTGTGGATTCTCTTGAACATCATAAAGCAATTGCCAATGGAACTGCCCCAATTGGAAAAATCGAAACAAAAGTGATCCCTTCATTTCGTCCGGACAAAGCGAT
>JAITFY010000092.1 GCA_031281025.1 Treponema sp.
ATTATAACTTGACCTTTGTCTGGTTTCTTTGCTAGAGTAAAAATATGGGGATATGGCTCAGTTGGTAGAGCGGTTGGTTCGCAATCATCAGGTCAGGGGTTCAAATCCCCTTATCTCCAGTATAACTTCCTCCAGCGAAAGCTCTCTGTTTTGCCTGCTGGTAAGGTCGCGTAGTGTTAAACGATCATCCAGCGGGTTTTCGCTGGGGATTATTACGTAACGTAACCCTTTTTTTTCTGCAAGCACAAACTGTTTTACAAGGTTTTTCTCGCCGTTTGCTTCTGTGAATACTTCGCAAGGGATACCTGCAGCTCTGAGTTTTTGCGCAAGCGCCTGATACAACCCGGATTTTTGGGCATCTATGCAGGCTATCGCAAGTGCATGGCTGTTTGCAGCGGGCAGTTTTTCAAGGCTTTCCAGAGCGGCAACAAGACGGTCAAGGCCGATTGACGTGCCAACCCCGCTGATTGAGCCGCCTTTGGAGTACAGTCCTGCCAGATTGTCGTAACGTCCGCCCGAACAGACCGAACCAATATCAGGAAGTTCCTGTAAAAAGGTTTCAAAAACAACGCCAGTGTAGTAATCCAGACCGCGAGTAATCGACGGGGCAAGAACAAAGGGGTCGGTACCAGAGGCAAAGTCTGCCGCATCGAGCATATATTGCCTTAGAATAGCCAGCCTTTCAGTTTCTGGACAAGCGCCGCCGGAAAGCTCTGTTAAGTGAGCCAGGATTTCTGTAAAACTTCCCCTTGCGTTTATAAACTCGATTATTTTTTTTGCATTTGCGCTGCCTGTAAGAGCGCTTAAACTTTCAAGTACTTCGTTTTCGCCAACTTTTGCAAGTTTGTCGACAGTACGAAGAACTTCTACGGATTTTTCGCTTTGCCCGATATGGGAAAGGAAGTTGTTAAAAAGCCCCCGGTGGTTTACATGAATCGAAACATCAACACCCAGGTTTTTAAAAACAGTGTGAATTAAAAGTATTATCTCAAAATCGGATGTTGGACTATCGCTGCCAATGATGTCAAAGTCGCATTGGGTAAATTCCCTGTAGCGTCCCCGTTGGGTATTTTCGCCTCTCCACACTTTGCCTATATGGTATCGTTTAAAAGGAAACACAAGTTCACCCCGGTGCAGTGCAACAAAACGGGCAAACGGAACAGTAAGGTCAAAACGAAGAGCGACATCCCGCTCACCATTGTCCTTAAAGCGGTAAATTTGCTTTTCTGTTTCGCCGCCGCCCTTGCCAAGCAGAATTTCTGCGTATTCAAGAGCAGGCGTATCAATAGGTACAAAACCAAACGAGCCAAATGTGTTTTCTATCTTTTCTATCAGGCTTCGCCGGATAATTTCCGTCTGCGGGAGAAAGTCCCTAAAGCCTTTAAGAATTCTGGGTTCGATATAAGCTGCCATATCAGTAATTAAACGTACAGGTACCTCTTAATTTTCATCGTTGGCGTTTTTTCAAACGGCTCAGTACGCAGTTCTATTCTGGCAAGCCGTGAAAAATCGGCCAGTTTTTTGTTTACCCAAGTGCGTAAATTTTCCAGAGTGTGTTCGATTGCGCCGGCAGCTGCGTCAGCAGCGGCTTTTGCAGTATCAGTCAAACGGACAAGGGCGACAAGTTCGCCTTTTTTTCCGGAGTAAACAAGCGCGTCCTCTACCAGAGCTGACGAACCAAGCAAACCTTCGATTTCTTCGGGGTAGATGTTCTCGCCGGACGGGCCAAGTATAAGCGCTTTTAATCTGCCTCTGATATGGAGTTTGCCTTTATTGTCAACCGAGCCAAGATCGCCTGTGCGAAGCCAGCCGTCGGAAGTGATTACTTCGGCAGTTTTTTCATTGTCATTGTAGTAACCTAACATCACATTTGGTCCTTGAACTTCGATTTCGCCAATGCCGGGTTCGCTCATTTCGCACTTTCCGATGCGGTATGAAACGCCATGAGCTGGAATATCGCCTGCACCAAGTTTAAAGCACAATGGCGCATTGCCCGAAATTAACGGAGCAGCTTCGGTTAAGCCATAACCGATTGTGTAGGGGAATTTAGCCTTGTACAGGAATTCCGCTACACTGGGTGAAAGCGGCGCTCCGCCAACGCCAAGGAATTTAAGTTCTCCGCCCATTGCTGCAAGGAGTTTTTTACCGGCAACCTTTATTGCAAGAGGCCGGGTAAGCGGGAATTTGTACAACGAATTGGCCTTTAATTTAGGCCCAATTCCATTGTTGTAGATTTTTTCTATGAGCATTGGAACACAAATTAGTATCGTAGGACGTACCAATTTAAGAGCAGGAAGCAAAATCGAAGCCGAGGGCGGTTTATCAAGATATGTGACGCTTGCTCCGTTAAGTAAAGGCGCAAGCAGCCCAAGGCTGCATTCATAAGAATGAGCAAGCGGAAGTACCGAAAGCAAACGGTCTTGCGGGTATATTTCCACAAATATCATGGCAGAAGCCGCACTGGAAAGTATGTTTTTGCTGGAAAGCATAACCCCCTTGCTGTTTCCCTGAGTTCCGCTTGTGTAGATAATAGTGGCAAGGTCGTCGCCATTATTCTGATAGTTCTCTATTTGCCCGGTGCAAGCTGGCATCTGGAGGGTTTTTTCCGTACCACCTATGGATACAGATACTTCCGTATCTGTCATACTGTCCATAAAGACAAGCGGAATTTTAGAAAATTCCTGCATAGCGGAGATTTCTTCGAATTTTTCCATCATATTACGGTTTAGGCAAATTGCAGAAATACCCGAATGGACAGCGATATTTTTGATCTGCTCTGTCGAAAAACCGGTCAATAATGGAACCGACACTGCTCCGGCAAGCGCTATGCCAAAGTAGGTAATTCCCCACTCAGGACAGCTTTCCGAAAAAAGCAAGACTCTATCGCCCTTTTTGATGTCTAATTGCCTCAAAAGCGAGCCTACCTGCCGGGACCGGTATCCCATCTGTTCATAGGTAAAAGAGGCGGTGATTTCACCTTCGCTAATCATGGAAAAAGCGAGGTGGTCCTTAAATTTTGCCGCAGCAGAAATGCACAAATCCGCCAAAGTAGCGGGTGCTAGCGTATTTAATTTGTTTGGTTTCTTCATAATACATTTAGAGTACTATATTTAAGAAAAGTTGCATAGTCCATCAACAATCCTTGACATTATGCCCTAAAAAAATATATAAAAAACAATGGAGAAATATCATGAGTTATATTGATAAAATTTTGGAAATTATTAACAAAAAGGATCCGGGACAGCCGGAATTTTTACAGGCTTCGGAAGAAGTGTTGGATTCACTGCGGATAGTTGTCGATCAGGACAAAATATACGAAAAATACGGCATTCTTGAGCGTATTATAGAACCGGAACGTGTGATTGTTTTTAGGATTCCCTGGGTGGATGATGCAGGCAAGGTACAGGTTAACCGCGGTTACCGGGTACAGTACAATTCTGCAATCGGGCCGTACAAGGGCGGAATCCGGTTTCACCCGGCTGTAAACTTAAGTACCATGAAGTTTCTTGCGTTTGAACAAACCTTTAAAAACGCCCTTACAGGGCTTCCAATGGGCGGCGGCAAAGGCGGCTGCGATTTTGATTCTTCAGGCAAGAGTGAAAACGAAATTATGCGTTTTTGCCAATCCATGATGAACGAACTGTACCGGCACCTGGGGCCGGATACCGATGTTCCTGCGGGGGATATTGGAGTTGGAGCCAGAGAAGTCGGGTTCATGTACGGGCAATATAAAAAGCTTGTAAACAATGTAACCGGAGTTTTCACAGGCAAGGGCCTTACATGGGGCGGCTCGATTTTAAGGCCCGAAGCCACCGGTTACGGAGCCATTTATTTTGCCGAAGAAATGCTCAAACTAAAAAACGAGTCAATGTCCGGCAAAACCGTTGCAGTTTCCGGTTTTGGAAATGTCGCCTGGGGTTCCTGCATAAAAGCTGCCGCACTTGGCGCAAAAGTTATCACCATTTCCGGCCCGGACGGTTATATCCACGATCCGGACGGAATTTCAACAAAGGAAAAATTCGATTATCTCAAAGAAATGCTCCTTATCGATCGTAATAAAGTTGAAACCTATGTAAAAAAATTCACAAATGCCAAATTCTTCCCCGGCAAGCGTCCGTGGGAACAAAAAGTTGACATTGCCATTCCTTGCGCTATTCAAAATGAACTTAACGGAGACGATGCTCAAAAATTGGCTGCCAACAATGTTAAGGTTGTTGTTGAAGCTTCCAACATGGGATGTACACCAGAGGCAATAAAGCTCTTTGTAGACAACAAAATAGCTTTTGCGCCCGGGAAAGCCGCCAATGCCGGCGGTGTATCCACGTCCGGCCTCGAAATGTCCCAGAACTCTATGCGCTTGTCATGGACTGCCGAAGAAGTGGACGTACGCCTCCACGCGATAATGTGTAATATCCATAAAACCTGCGTAGACACCGCCAAAGAATTCGGCTTCGAAGGCAACTATGTTATCGGCGCAAATATCGCAGGTTTTAAAAAGGTGGCAAAAGCCATGATAGAGCAGGGAGTTATATAGAAAGTTCGTGGTGTTCGTATTGTATGTGTAAGAAAAAAAGCAGTATATGCTGTACGATTTTGATGTAGATAGGAGGAGGAAAAAATGAAAAAAATAAAACAAATCTTTTTTGTATCGCTTTTGGCAATAGGAATAATTAGCTGTGCAGGGAACGGGGATTCTGTCCAAAGAACCGCACAGGGGGATATGGAAAATTATGCAGGAGAACTTGGAACATTCAAAGGTTTGGATGCCCAAACAGAATTGCAGATTTTGCAGGATTATCATAATTATAGAGGAGTTTCTTTTTCGTCAATTAATGATGTTCTTGATCTTTGGTATATTTCGGAACTATATGGTACCTACAATGGTTATATTGTGATGGATATAAATGGAAAATTCCTTTCACCCACTGTAATTACTCATTCTATTAAAGTTGCTAATGGTTTTATTTCACAAAGTGCTACTTTTGAAACAAAAGCTTGGAAAAATGGGCAGATTTATTCTTTGGAAGAATTGCATAATTTAGGTAAGCTGACACTAAAAGATATGCATAATATAGCACAACTCCACAGAATGTGGAGACCTTGATAGGAGGAGGAAAAAATGAAAAAAATAAAACAAATCTTTTTTGTATCGCTTTTGGCAATAGGAATAATTAGCTGTGCAGTGAACGGGGATTCTGTCCAAAGAACCGCACAAGAGGACATGGAAAATTATACAGGAGAACTTGGAACATTCGAAGGTTTGGATGCCCAAACAGAATTGCAGATATTGCAGGATTATTTTAAGCCTCATTTAGAATGGGCCTCTCATCCGGTTACTATAAATGCTATTAGTGTTTTTGCATATTTCGGCACGTATAGTGGTTATGTTGTGGTAGGAATAAATGATCCTTACATATACTTTCCAGGAGTAGTGGGACCTCCATACCAGATTGATGGTATACAGTTCCCATGGAATTGGCCATGGACTCCTATAGTATGGAATAACGGACAATTTTACAGTATGCAAGAGCTTTATAATTCAGGCTTGTTTACCCGGGCTGATTTAGAAAGTATAGCCAAACGCGGTCATTCATTAGGAAGATAAAGATGAAAAAAATAACAAAGAGCAGGTAGCAAATAGTAAACAGAGAGCAAAGAGCAGAGAGAAAAGAGCAAAGCTTAACAAAATAGCAAAGAGCAGCAAGCAAATAGCAAAGGACCTTGTTTCCTAACTTTGCTATTTGCTCTTTGATATTTGTTATTTGATTTGCAGTCTTATCATTTTAAGTTATGTAGAAAGGTGCTAAAAACCGTAGTATCAGGCGGCAGCGGGCGCTGCTCCGGCGGTGACATACGGTGTTGACAGCTGCAGCATCACAAGTTCCAAATAACAATTTAATTTCAAGATAACAGTGCATAAATTAACTTCACATCCGTCCGGAACCGCCGGGGCAGCGCCCGCCGCCGCCTGGAAGGACAATTTAAAGAGGTTTCTACACATTCTCCGTGATGTCTCACGTAAAAACCTAACCATGTGGTTGTCCGTCCATCTTGATCTTGCCCTGAAATTCGTGTAAAATATCAGTAATCTCGGGCTTATATTCGTGCAAAATACTTGCAATCTTGGGCTTATATTCGTGCAAAAGTGTTTTTGGAGGTGTAAATGGCAGATTGGTATTTAAAACGGAATATCGACAATGAACTATTGGCATGGAAAAATGAAAAAGGACGCAAAGTTTTATTGATTCGCGGTGCAAGGCAGGTGGGAAAATCAAGTTCTATAAGGAATTTTGGTAAAAAGTTTGAATATTTTCTGGAGATTGATTTTGAAAAAAACCATGATGTTCATAGTATATTTGAAGGTAATTTTAATCCAAAAGAAATATCAGAAAAACTTTCTGTTCTTTTTAAGATCCCGGTAATTCCCGGTAAAACGCTTGTTTCTTTTGATGAAGTTCAATGTTGTCCTAATGTTATCAGGTCGTTAAGGTACTTTTACGAAGATTATCCCGAATTACATGTTATAGCAGCCGGTTCACTTTTGGAATTTGCGCTGGAATCGTTGCCGTCTTTTGGTGTTGGCAGGATTAGCTCGATTTTTATGTATCCGCTTTCTTACAAGGAGTTTTTATTTGCTTGCGGTGAAGAAGCTCTTTGGGAAAAAGTTAACGAATCTTCTCCCGAAAAACCGTTGTTTGAATTGTACCATAAAAAATGCCTTGAGTATCTAAAAAAAATTCTGATAATTGGCGGGATGCCTGCTGTTGTGGCGGATTACATAAAAAATGGCCAGCTGTTAAATTCTCAAAAATTATTAAGTAATTTAATAACTTCATTCAAATCTGATTTTTCTAAATATAAAAAAAAGGGGAGTGATTTACATATTTCGACAGTGTTTAATGCTGCAGTAAATCAAAGCGGCGGGAAATTTGTTTTTTCCAATGTTGAACAATTAAATTATCGCCAGATTAAAGAAGGTCTGGAATTGCTGCAAAATTCAGGGCTTTTAATTCCCGTAATTCACTCATCAGCCAATGCGCTGCCGCTAGGGGGAGAGGTTAATTTAAAAAAACAAAAATTTATTTTATTGGATACCGGGATTTTGCAGCGTCTATCTGGTTTGGAATTATCTGATATTTTACTAAACAACGATATATCATTAATTAATAAGGGCGCTATAGCCGAGCAGTTTGCCGGTCTGGAAATACTAAAGTCATCTTCCTGTTATATGCAGGATAACCTGTATTTTTGGTCGCGTGAAAAGCCTCAAAGCAATGCAGAAATTGACTATGTTATTCAAAAAAATGGGGTAATTATTCCAATAGAAGTAAAATCAGGAAGCACGGGCAAGATGCAAAGTATGTTTGTCTTTCTTAATGAAAAAAAATCTGAGTATGGTATACGTTTATCACTTGAAAACTTTTCTGTATATGACAAGATAAAAGTATATCCATTGTATGCCATAGAGAATATATAATATTAATTCGTGGTTTCATTCCGTAATCGGCGTTAACGTTACCGGCGCTTCATGTGTATCCTGGACGCCGGTGGTGCTTAGGCGGACGGGAGTGAGTATTCGTAATCCGGCTGCATCTTCGATTCTGTAAGTCATGCGATTTTCGCCATTGGCGTTTTCTTCGGGGCGGAATTCTACAAGGTTATTTCTATCGATATTAAATAGTACATAAACGCCGTTTCGGATAGTTCCGCTGGAATTAATGGTGTATTCGCCGGTATCATAAAACTGAATCCTGCCCCAGGAAGATTCGTAAATAGCGTTGATTGCACTATTTATTTGGGATATATTCCTTGGCACAGTTCCTGGCCCCGCCCTGCGGTAAGAGCCGTCCCATGTTGTGCTAACTGCGATTTTTAGCCGGACATCTTCGATAACCCGCAAACGTATACTGTCCAGCGATTCCAGCTCAATATCAATAAAGCGCATTAATGTCCGGATGGACAGGTTTTGGCTCCGTATATAAAGGCCGTATCTGGTAGGAGTAGAACCTTGCCAGCGGAAAACCTGCTGGGCATCGTCTCCAAAAAAAACGATTTCCCTTCTTGTGGGATCAAAATAAAGAAATTGTTTTGTATCGATGGTTCCCTGCGCCGTTATAAAGTACCAAAGCCCCTGAATGAAATTTTCAAAAACCCCGGGAACACCGCTTAATAATTCCCTAAGACGTCTTTGTTCTATTTGAGTACCAGGAATCCTGGTAACTCGCAGACGTTCATATAACTGGTTTGCCGGATTAAATGAATAAATTGTTTCGATCTGATCCAATATATTTGCCGATGTTGGGTCGGGCCCATAAGTGGCAATATTAAAGGATACCCCTCTTGATATACCTTGTTGATAGGCCGAAGATCTAAGCGCTTCCTGAATAACTATTGAACCTGCAATTTGCAGCTCGGCAATTTTTCTGTAAGAATATTGATACGGCTGTCCGGGCGTTTGTCTAAAAATAGTCATTGTATGTTCATTCTGGGCATTCATCCCGGTTACAATTATGCAGTTGTTTCTGTCTCCAATTAAATCCTGGCTGAAGATCGAAATTGTTTCGGAACGTGAAGCTGCGATAGGCATATCCCACATTCGCCGGAAACGCCTGATATTTGGATCGTAACTTATAAGAGTGATGAACAATGGGCTTTCGGTTTCTGTTGTATCTCTATAGATAACGAATTGTTCTTCCCTGAATACTCCTTCGCTTTCTATATTAAGGACAGCGATGATTGATTCTCTTTCTTCCAGCGGTATCCTTGAGCTGACTTCTTCGTACCACCAGGTAGTTTCTCCCGGCCTTTCTGTGACTGGATTATCGCCTGTTTCCCGCGGCATTACAATTCTGGTTCTGGCAACCTCTTCTTCTTCCAGATGAAGCAAGGGTTTCCAAATTCCTGTTGCCAGAAGTATGATTATCAAAACAGATATTACAGCTGTAACAATGTAAAAAACAATGTATTTATTTTTCATCTATAGTATCTTGTAGTTAATTAAAAAAAGCCGCAGCCGCTCTTCTTACTTTTGTATCGATATTAAGGCCGACAACAATAACACGCCATCCGGGAAATTCTTCGACTCTGGAAAAACGCAGCAAGTTTGCCTGAGGGCCGGAAAGGACCGAAGAAAGCGACTGTGGGGATGCGCTGACAAGCAGGGTATAGCTAAAGGTACTGGTTTGAAGCTCTGCAGCCTCCCGCAGCGCACCGGAAAAATCCGCAGAAGAGCCTGTGCCGGAAAGTTCACGGTAGCTTGATTTTACAGCATCCCTGTCGGACTGGCTGTTTATGGTACCGGAGTATATTACCCTTGCCGAAGGGCCTGCACTCCATACGGTAACTCTGTCCCCTTGTGCCAAAACCTGATCAAGGCGTGCATTGACCCAGTTAATTATTTCCGTTTTTACATCCGCAAACAATGAAGAGCTGTCTATTATTAAATTTACATTAATTGGAGACCTTGCAGGCGATTGTTGGGCATACCCCCAGAACGGAAACAGGCATAAAACCGCCAAAATTAAAACTACTTTTGGATATGTCGTTTTCATGTGTCCATTTTACCATGTTTTTTGAAAAAAGGCTACCTATTATCCTGTATTACAGGGCAATAAACATAGTGTTAATTTATGTAAATTTATATAAAAAGGGCTTTACAACCTTACGGCAAATATGTTATCCTTCTATATAGGACGTAGATAAAATTATTTTTATAAGGAGAGTTATATGGGAGCAATTGATCTGCCCAAAAGTCCGAATGTATTTCATCCGGAAAAACCAAGTGCGGTAGGTTCGCGCAATTCATTGGCACAGGAATACCGTGACCAACAAGCTGAAGTCAATTTGTTACTGGAGGAAGAAACTAATAAAGTTATTCACCACCTGACGGCTAGGCTGCCCAAGGACGTTCTTGAACGTCTTGATGTAATGGGCGGCATGAAAGAAAAGCTTTACAATTACTTCAATCAAAATTACCAGAACATGTTCAATCGTTACATGGTAACGACAGAAGATGAGATGGTAAAAAAAGTCAGAAACTTTGTTGACAAAGAAGAGACGAAAGTTCTGACACGGTACACGCCGAAAGAAATTGCAGAAATACTTGATGCAGTTGGCGGCGCTGATAAATTCAACACCGGCGAAATCGAAAAATCCGTAGTGAATATGTATGGCCACTTGCAGGGACATATTCAAAGGGGTGTAAACGAACTTGAAACACATACCAACAGTATTCTTCGTCAGAAGACCGATACCGGCGCTTTTGTACGCGGAGAAAATGCTTATTCAATCGTTAAGTGTGCATTCAAAGACAACCAGTATAAACCCAAAACTGTTACCGATGTAAAGCTTTCGGTCAACATTCTTGATTCGGAACTTATCAGTCCTATTTTCCATTATCAGGTTACTGTTGAATACCTTATCAAAGACTTAATTGCGAAGCACATCATCGACAGTATCGATAAAATCATAGAACAGATTAAAGATGACAGAATCGATCAGGGAATGGAAGAGCTTTCTGACAGCGAAATCATTTTTGCCAAATTGGGCAAGGTAGAAAACTTTACCGATGACAACCTTGACGAAGCAAAATCCAAGCGTTATTCCTTCATGGCAAAAACACTTATGGACAGACTCCACGACCTTCGTGCAGAGATTGATCCGGAAGCCTTTGATGCTCTTAATGTTCGCGAGAATATCAAAAAAATCATCGATATGGAAAATATCCGTAACCGCGGCTTTAACACTGCGATTAACTCAATTACTGCGATTCTTGACACTTCCAAGATGGGTTATCAGTACATCGAAAATCTCAAGAACGGCCGCGAAGTTGTCATTCGTGAATACGAAGATACCGACCCGGCAAATCTTCCCGACGAGCGCTATTCTGTCAAGATGCGCTATTTTGACAATGCCCAGCTCATCGAAGATCGCAAGGCCTATGACGTTCAGTTAAAGAGCTTTGAAACCGAAGTTCAGCATCTTTGGGATGTTCTTGAAGTAATTTACCAGGACAAAAAACCTTCCTTTAGGGTCACAGATTTCGAAGATTTGGCCAAAAAGAGCAAAAACAGAATCCGCAAAATTATTAAAGACAAAAGCGGAGAACCTTTGTACGAAGATATCTCCAAAGTTTGGGACGAAATTTCCTATGTTAAGTCGGCAGAAACCGAAGTGGAAAAATCCAACCGTACTTACATTTACGAAAAAGACAGGATTCGCACACGTGTTATTAGAATGCGCGACAGAATGAAGAGAATGTACGACTTCCTGTATCCAATCGAAAGACGTGTAATGGAAGAAAGGCTTGCATGGCTGGAAAGAGAATACTTCAGATTCGATTACATGATCAATCCATATCACTTGCAGCCCGGTATTTTGCTTGACGTAGACATCACATCCATTAAGCGGAAAAAAGCAACCTTGGATGCCATGGCAAACGTACTCAACGAGTTCTTGCATGGCGTTTCCAAAGGCTTCCAGGATGCAGCATTTGCTTCATTCAGCCGCAGAAGGTCGACAGTACGCGCAGACATCAATCAGTCATTTAGCAGCGCAGCGGAAGAAGAAGAGATAGCGGCAGTTGCTCCAACAAAACCAAAAGTAATTGCAGCTCCAAGGGCGGCTTCCGGTTCTGGTAAAAAGGGTGTTGTTGATTCCAAGAGGAAAAAACCATCCCGTGGCGGTTCAGGGCTTACGGAACTCTAAAAGGGATTCGTAAAGAAGAGTATTTATTATACGCCCCCGATAATTAACGGGGGCGTTTTTTAATTAATTATTAACAAAAGAGGAGGGATTATGGCAGATGCTGTTAACTTAGAAGTACTTTCTACCCGTACAGGTTTTAACAGTGCGGTTAGACATATTAAAAAAACAATGGAAGTTTCGTCAGGTCTTGAGTTTACCAATCTTGGCGATATTGTTTATGAAAAAGACGACGATGAATTAACCAGTAATAGAATAGGTCTTATGTTAAGAATGTTACTGGTTGATAAACTTGGCTACAAATCGGCTTCGACCAATCTTACGGAGACAGTCGATGACCTTTCTGTTCTTGCAAAAGAATTTGGAAAATGGAATGGCGTTGATCTTATAGCCGCTTATCATCACCCGGAATTGGGATTATTAATCGCAAATCCAAAAGTAGAGGAAGAGTTATCTGGATTTGGCGAGCTTCGCAAGCGTGAAATGCTTGTGATCTATGCCGGTCTTTTGGGAAAAGAAACATCCGGCACAGCCGGTGAAAATTGCCAAAAAGCGGCATCTCTTGCCTTACGCCTGTTTGAAGGCGAAAAGGTAACTGTTCCTGCAGCATTAACCCAGGGCAAATTTACCACTAAAAAAGTTTCCAAGCCAAAAAAAGCTGGGGAGACTAAAGTTGCGCCGGTTAAAACAAAAGCGGCCAAACCTAAACCCGGCGCTAAAAAAACTGCTGCTGCCCCTGTTAAAAAGGCTGCGGCTACAGCGGTTGCATCTTCAGCAGGGCCTTCAAAAATGACGCCGCGTTATGCAGTTGTAGTTCAGAACGAGCTTTTCCACAATGGAAATGTTGAAGCATGGAAGAAAATAGTTGCCAGTTATAAAGCAAAACACCCAAATCTTCAGGTTTTTATTTACTATGAAGGGGAGCGAATCCTTGATATTAACTCACTATTCAAATGGGGCAAGGTAAAACATGGTACTGCCATTGAATTTGCAGTAGCCGGCGATCAGATACAGGATGTCGCAAAACTCCAGCGTTACCTTTATCAGGGAGCCAGCCAGATGTTTGAAGCGTTCCTGCGCGGCCCGGTAAACTCCGTGCTTAAACTCTTTTAATAAGGAAAATCAATATGGATTCAAGAATACATTTTTTTAGCCAAAAAGACATAATCCCACAGAAGGTAAAACCTGAACTGTTGGGTATACGCGGCCGTCAGGCCAATGAATTTGCCGAATTAGGGTTTCCCATTTTGCCGGGGATGATCCTGGATACCGAAATTGCTTCGGATATTAATCCAAAGGAAATCAAAAAAGATGTTTTTGATCTTTTGGGAAAGTGTGCAAAAATTGTAGGCAAGAAATTCGGAGATATAGAAAACCCATTACTTTTAAAAGTTGTTGTTTCTTCGAACCTTGCAATTACAACATACCCAACATTGCATAACTTTGGCTTAGTCAGGCCAACCATAGATGGTTTTGCAAAATGGGTCGGCGCCGATTTTGCTGCCAACGAAGTTTTATTCCTGATACACGGCATGATGATGATCGAAGAAAGAATCAAGGAACTGGAAGACAAACCAAAAGAAAAAGAAGAGATTTCTGCAAGGATTAAACTTTTAAAACGAATGCTTGGCATGAAAGGGCCGTCTAATGAGCTCCATGGCGATGACGATAAAACACCGCTTCCAAAGAAAAAAACTGCCGCAGCATACATGGATGAATACGAAAAGTATTTTCCAAAAGGTTTCTTTGATGATGCCGAAAGCCAGCTCTTGCTTACCCTAAGCGAAATTTCCAGAATGTTAAAAATTGATGAGCAGAACGATAATGATACCGCTCTTTTGATTCAGCCTATGGTATACGGAAATTACGGCAAAGATTCCTGTTCGGGTAATTTTTTCAGCCGCAATGTAGTAACCGGAGATAAAAAGCTGCAGGGCAAGTATTATACCGGAAAATTTAACGAATTAGGAGAAACCGGGCATGAAATAAACAAAATTGATCCGGCGCATCTTAAAGAGCTTGAAAAAATTGCATGGACTCTTGAAGATAAGTTCAAGGAAATACGTCAGGTTCGTTTTACCGTAGAAAATGGCAAACTGTGGCTGATAGAACAGCGGCTTGTAGATCAAAAATCCACCCAGTCAGATTTAAAACTTCTTCTTGATTTAAAAAATCGCAAAATTGTAGATGCAACTTATGTTGTCAAGGCAATAGATCCAATAAGGCTTAACGAAATTCTGCATCCGGTTATTAATGCGGCAAGCATCAAAGGTTTTAAGTCATGGAAAGGCGGTATAGCCGGCGCACCCGGAGCTGCAATTGGAAGAGTTTATTTTAGCACTGACGCATTACTGGATGCAAAAAGGACTGCGATACAACAAGGAGCGGACGGCCGTTTTATTCTTGTTTTGGAGTCATCTTTTGCCGAAGACGTTAAAGCAATCGAAGTAAGTACCGGCGTCTTAACGGCGGAAGGCGGTTATTCCGCTCATGCATCGGTAGTAGCGCGCCAATACGGAAAAGTATCTTTGGTTTCTCCTATTCTTAAAATTAAGGGGAAAAAAGCAACAATTGGCGATTTAAGTTTTTCGGAAGGCGATTACATTACAATCGATGTTCCTTTTCATGGTCAGTCTGCTGTGTATCTGGGAATTGCCGACTTAATCGAACCCAATCCAAAAGAATCCGGCTTACTCGAATTCATCGGTATTTCAAAGAGCTTTCTTAAAAAATTCCATGTACGCTGTAACGCCGATACTCCAAAGGATGCTCTGCTTTCGTTAAGCTTTGGCGCAGACGGTGTTGGGCTTTGCCGCACAGAACACATGTTCTTTAAGGAAGATCGAATCAATGTTTTCCGCGATATGCTCTTGTCAGATGATAAAAAAGAACGTCAAAAAGTTCTTGACAAACTTCAGGTTATGCAAAGAGAAGATTTCTACGGTATCATGAAGGTAATGGCAGGCAGAGAAGTAACGATCCGCCTATTGGATTCACCATTGCACGAGTTCATGCCTCATAATCCCGATGAATTGGCAGCTTATATATCACATGTCGCGAAAGTTAAAAAAACAAAACCATCCAAGGCGGATATTGTCGCCAAGATTGAAGCGTTGCATGAGTTTAACCCCATGCTTGGGCATAGAGGATGCCGAATTGCAGTTTCGTACCCGGAAATCTATGCGATGCAGGTAAAGGCCATTTTCCAGGCTGCGTATAAACTTCGCGCAGAAAAAATTGATGCGCAACCGGAAATCATGGTTCCGATTGTAATGAACATGTCCGAACTAAAACTTATCGCTTACGGTAAAAAAATCGAAGGCTCCAATTATCTTGGCATTGTTGATATCGAAGAAGCTCTGCGTAAAGAACTTAAAGCGAAAGTGGTGGATTACAAGATCGGCACCATGATTGAGCTTCCTGCCGCAGCGTTAAGCGCTGGGGAAATTGCCAAGTACGGCCGTTTCTTTAGCTTTGGCACAAACGATTTAACTCAAACAACGCTTGGTATTTCCAGAGATGACTTCACAACATTTATGCCGGACTATACTTTGTTCGACCTTATAAACGGCAATCCATTCAGCACATTGGACGACAGGGTAAAGGAGCTTATCAGCATAGCGACACACCGAGGGCGCCTTACACGCCCAGACCTCTTTATTGGTCTTTGCGGCGAACACGGCGCAAACCCCGACAACGTACGCTTCTGCATGGATACTGGCTTGGATTATGTTTCCTGCTCTCCCTATTCAGTCCCAATCGCACTACTGGCAGTAGCGCAAGCCGAAATTGAAAGAGCCGTATCCACGAATTAACACGGATAACACGGATTAATTAAAAAAGGCTGCCATTTGGCAGCCTTTTTTTAGAGCATACACTTATGTTAGAACTCGCCTTTAAACCCCATATACTTTTCAAGCGTCTTTACTATTTGCACCGCTGCTTTTTTTGCATCGGATTCTGGAATTTTTCTTTGCCGGTTAAGTGAATTAATAAAGAAATCTGAAATAGTTTTAAATACATCAGGCGCTTCGTAAAACACTACCGAAAAATTCTGTCCCATTGGTCTTAGAATGGTAAAAGAGCCGTAGGATTCGTCTGGAAGTTTTGCAATCATTATTTTGGATTGATTCCTTGATATAAAAATTTCCAGTTCGTTCATACGTTTTGGGATTCGTTCGCCTTCTGCACGGCTTACAGGTTCTATGAATTTTTTGTTGTATGTATCAGGTTCAATTAAAACATACAATTTTTTTCCGCCTGTAACGAATGTTAATCCAGAACCTGTAAAGTAAATTTCCTTTACTCCTGCATAGGATACAATTTCGTAAATCGAATATGCGGATTTTTCATCAAAAAATGAAGAAATTATATAACCGTGTGCAAACGGAAGTTTATTCTGTGTATAGGCATCAAACAAGTTTCTAAACTTAGCAGAATCAACAGTGCTGGCTTTTTTCGCAGCTGGCTTTGCGGCAGGCTTTGCAGCAGGTTTCGCAGCAGGTTTCGCAGCAGGTTTCGCAGCAGGTTTCGCAGCCAATTTGGCGGCTGGCTTTTTCACAGTTGTTTTAGCAGCAGGCTTTGCAGCCGGCTTTTTTGCAGCTAATTTGGCAGCCGGTTTTGCAACAGGCTTGGCAGCAGGTTTTTTCACAGTTGATTTTGCAGCAGGCTTTGCAGCCAACTTGGCAACCGGCTTTTTTGCAGCTGGTTTTGCAGCTGTCTTTTTTACAGTTGTTGTTTTTTTTGTCGTAGCCATATCTCCCCCTATATTGGATCATTATTTATTTGCTTAATTATATACCATTTATCGTTAATTAAGCAACTGTTTTTTGACACAGGTGTCAACATCTTGCCAATGTAACGGCACAGGTAGTTACAATTTCATCTACAGAAGCGCCTCTGGACAGATCGCTGATTGGTTTTGCAAATCCCTGTAAAAATGGACCGAATGCATTGGCTTTTGCCATTCGCTGAACCAGTTTATATCCGATATTTCCTGAATTTAAATCCGGGAAAATAAGGGTATTAACCTTTCCGCGTACCGGGCTGCCGGGCGCTTTTGTATCAAGTACTGATGGAATAAGCGCTGTATCAGCCTGCAATTCTCCATCATAAAGGAAATCGACATTCCGCTCTTTTAGAATTTTCATTGCAGAGAGGACTTTTTCTACATCATCGTGTTTGGCAGAACCTTTTGTCGAAAATGATAAAAAAGCAACGCCAGGTTCTACCTGTAAATATTCCCTGCATGAAAGAGCCGCGCTTTGCGCAATATCCGCCAATTGTTCGGGAGAAGGATCCGGCACAACAGCACAGTCCGAAAAGACCATTGCCCCTTCTTTTCCGAATTTGACATCCAATCCTGTCATTACAAAACAGGAAGATGCGGTTTTTAAACCTGGTACAGTCCCAATAATCGAAAGCCCTGCACGCAGAACTTCGCTTGTTGGATTTTCCGCTCCGGCAACGATAACATCCGCATCGCCCTGATGCACCATCATTGCTCCCCAGCGTAAGGGATCAATTATGTCAATTCTGGCCTGCTCGGGAGTCATTCCCTTGTTTTTTCGCAGTTCATAAAAGCTTAACGAATAATTGCCGATATTCGGTTCTGCTTCTGGAAAAACAATATCGATGCCATAAAGATCGATGCCTTCAGAATCTGCAATTTCTTTAATATCATCAATTGAACCCAGTAATGTAACGCTTGCAGCAATTTTTTCATCCATCAGTATTCTTGCTGCTCTGATGATCCGTTTATCTGTGCCTTCGGGTAAAACAAGTTTTTTTGACGCAGATACCGCTTTGGCTTTCATCTCTTTAACAAAATCCATTTTATTCCTCCATCCTATAGGGTACCATACATTACAGAATTCCGCAAGTTTTAATTTAATGTTTTAATTTAATGCCAAAATGCTAAACCGCTTCCCAAAACCAGCAAAAAATGCTACAATACAAAATATATGACAGAAGTATACAATGATTATGTGGAAGATTCAGATTTTGATACCATCTTATCTCCTGATATCGAATTTACCGGAACACTGCGTTTTGAAAAACCTTTTTTAATAAGAGGTACAGTTTCGGGAGACATAAATGCTACAGGATTATTGGTTATTGATGAAAGCGCGGTAGTTAATGCCAATATCAATGCATTAAGGGTTCTTATACGGGGACAGGTAAAAGGGGATGTTCGTGCAGTCGAAAAAGTTGAAGTTACAATGACCGGAAAACTAATTGGAAATGTAACTGCTCCGGAAATTTTAATGGAAACTGGCTGTGTTTTTAATGGTAAATGTACTATGGAAGAGAGAACTAAAGTATGAAAACAAAGATTGTAATTTTATTATCGTTATTTATTTTTTTTGCTTTTAACGTTCATGCTCAAAACCGGCGGCCTGATGCATTAGTTGAGTATCGCGCCAGCAATTATGAACGCTCGGTTCAGATTTGCCGTGATGAAATTGCGGAAAATCCAAATAATCTGGAATCGCATGTTGTAATTTGCTGGTCTCTCATCCGGTTAAACCGTTTTGAAGAAGCTTTACGGTATGCCAGAGCAGGCCGCGCCATAAGCCGAACAGATATTAGAATTACTCAAATCCTTGGGGAAATTCACTATTATCTGGGCAGGAACAACGAAGCGCTGCAATTTTTTCAGGAGTACGCAAACGTTGCCCCCGAAGGTATAAGAATCGATCAAGTCTATTATTTTATGGGAGAAATATTTATCCGCCAGGGCAGATTCCGCCATGCGGACATTGCTCTTTCTACCGCTGTTCACCGCCAGCCGGGAAATGCCTCATGGTGGGCAAGGCTCGCCTTTTCCCGCGAAAACTCAGGGGATCTAAACGGCGCGATAGAAGCATACGAAAGAGCTCTCTCTCTAAATTCCCGTTTAGCGGATGCCCAACGCGGAATCGAACGAATCAGACTGACAATGAGCAACTAACACAAATAGCAATTAGCAATGAGCAATGAGCAATTAATAGCTAATATTGAGCAAATAAGCGGTAAAGATTTTTCTTCGTTTTTGATTCATACGCTTGGATGCAAAGTAAATCAACTGGAAAGTGAAGCAATTGCTGAAACTTTTTTACAGCTTGGATTTCAAGTATCAGCAACTGATTTGCCAGCTGTAATTGTTGTTAACACTTGCACCGTGACATCTAAAGCTGATCAGAAGGCAAGGCGTGTTATCAGGAAAGCTTTACGCGATTACCCTGATTCCTGTGTTATCGTAACAGGTTGTTATGCGAAGTTAAACAAAGATGATCTTTTAAAACTGGAAACAGATGGCAAAAAACGCCTGTTTGTAATTGACAAAGAAAATATCATTAACTTTGAGTTTAATCCGCAGGGGTTTTCCAGCCGTACAAGAAGTTTTTTAAAAATCCAGGATGGGTGCGATAAACACTGCACATATTGCAAGATTCGACTTGCACGCGGGCCAAGTGTCAGCCTTGATGCTGTGCAGGTACTGGAGCGGCTAAGAATCCTGGAAAAAACCAATGCCGAAGCAGTGCTTACAGGCGTAAATATATGCCAATACCGCAATGATAAACTGCCAATTAACAATTTTGCAGAGCTTGTAGATTACCTGCTTAAAGGAACCAGTAGAATTGCCATACGTTTATCTTCTCTTGCACCGGATAGCGTTGATGAAAACCTGGCAAAGACTTTGTCTCACAAACGTATTCGTCCGCATTTTCATTTATCGATTCAATCATGCAGCCAAAAAATTCTGGAAAAAATGGGACGCAATTACAAAACACAAACAATTGAAAAAGCCTGCGAACTTTTACGCAGCGCAAAGCAAGATCCCTTTTTGGCATGCGATATAATAACCGGTTTCCCCGGCGAAACAGAAGCAGAATTTGAGCAGACTTATTCACTATGCAAAAAGCTGGACTTTGCATGGATTCATGTATTTCCCTATTCCAAAAGACCTGGTACTGCAGCCTGGTCTTTCAGCGAACCGGTACATTCAAACGAAATAAAGAGCCGCGTCAAATTACTCACCGATTTGGCCTTTCAAGGCAAAGAAGCCTATGTGCGCCGGTGGCTTGGCAAAGAGGTAGATGTTTTGATAGAACAAGATTCGTTGCACTGCCGCGGTACTACAGAGAATTATCTTAAAGCGGCTGTTAAGTACAACGGAGAAAAAACGCCGGAGCCTGGCTCTGTATTGCGTTGCAGGCTGGTTGAAGAAAATCTTATGCGACAGGCTACGAAGGACGTGGATGTAATTGCGCAGGAAGTGTAAACGATATACAAGTAAGATATACAAGAATTATGGAAGAAACGTAAGATAAAGGAGCCCTTAAAAAAGCTGAAAATAATTTAATTTTTTTAAAGAAAAAGCTTGACAAAGCGATAAAAAATCGATAGATTAATATAGGAAACGAAAATGTAATATCGCCGGTCTGCTGGTATGGAATTGCTGCGGGCTGGTGTTACCGTCCGTGTTAACGGATAATACTTCAGAGAAACTTTGGGTTTTAATACCCAACCGTCTTTGAAAAAGCGCGCACTAACCTATTTACAGATGTAAAGAGGCGGTGTAAACCCATGCGTTTTTGACAGGGAAAAGGATAATTTTTTCAAAAAAGACTTGACAAATTATCGATGATATGTTACTTTCTAAAAACTTGCGCTTTTTTATTTTTAGATAGGCGCAGGGGGGGGTGATATGCCCCTTGCAGCCGTTATTC
>JAITFY010000161.1 GCA_031281025.1 Treponema sp.
TCATTGCTTCCAAAATATGGAGGCATTGGAATGTATGGAAAAAATGTTCACGAAGCAGTTATTCAAAATAAGGACAAGATAACAGGAATAACAATACATTTAGTCGATGACGAATATGACACAGGAAAAATAATAAACCAATGTTCCATTAATGTTCTGGAAAATGATTCTGCAGAATCATTAGGTAAAAGAGTTTTAGTGGAAGAACATAAATTCCTTGTAGAAACATTGGTTAAAATATCAAACAATGATATAGTTATATAGTTTGTTTATCTTTTATTTAGTTACCTCCTGTTTAACCTATTCGAGTTTTATTAACCAAACAGCGAACATGGAATTATAGAGAATTAATGTTCTGCCATTCTGTGGTATTCAATAACACTATAAAATACTCTTTAGAAGTAAGGAGATAAAGATAAAGAGATTTTATGCAATCTTTTTCATTTCAATCTGCAATTCCTCTGCAAGATACCCGTCGCTTCTGCAGTGCATGTCGGAAATACCGTTTATGATTTCTATATATAAATCAGATTTGTAAAACACATCAAATGCCTGGCGGAGCGGAACATCAGCAAACTCTGCAAATGTTTTGATAACACCGGCACATTTATGTGCTATAAGAGTACGATTTGCTGTCATTTTAACGCCTCGAAGTTTATAAAATGCAAATATTCGTCAATTAAAGACTGGTTTTTAAAACAATATTGAAAATTTGGTTTATTGTATCTGAGCCTGCCTATCGCTTCTTCTGATGCGATCAAACCATCTAAATATAACTGAAGCGTGTCGAAAACTTTATCATTGGCAACGCCGTGATACAGTATCATTGTTAAAGGACTCCGTCTTTTTGCATAAGTGCCTTGATCTCATGAACAATGTACGCTTTTCCCTGTGTGTGGAGCGCATCATAATAAGGTAAGATATAGTTATCCAGAATATCACTGTTTTCTGTAAGTATTTTATAGATTTTATCGCCTGTTATTCTTAAATCGTCCGCCAATGCTTCGATACAAAACACCGCAAAGAACGATTGTTCCGGAGTCATGGTTGTTTGGCTGCTCATTCCCCGTAATTTTAGCATGTTTTGGATGATAAAGTAAATCCGCTTTGTTCAAAAGATATATTATAATAGATTTACAGGAAATTTCAATACTTTATAGCAAAATTAAAAAAAATTACACTTTTTGAATTCTTTTGCTTTCTTTTGAGCATATCTGAATTGTAGGATTTTATGCGTTGGGTAATATTGTATATTCATTTGGCATTATCTGCGTATTAGAGAAATAAAGTATTTTACTATATAAATCTGCAATATTTTATGATGATAAATAGAGATATTATATCTTGAATACATTCCACAGAAATATATTAAATACATTTTACTTCAATACCACCCATCGAAACACTTCCATTAAGTGTCAGTTGAGGTATATTATCTGATTGGGCAGAAAAGTTTTTATCTATATTCACACCACCCAATGAACAATTAAGCCTATCAATTATATGCCAGTTTTTTGGTACTAATAATTGAATAGCACCAAAACTACAGTTTAGATCAACTACTGCACCATTAGGGCTAAGATTTACTTGGTCAAAGAAAATCTCTAATGCACCAAAATTGCAATTAAATTCTGCAGTTTCAAGATTATCTGCTTGCAAGCGACGGCTGACATGTCCAAAATTTACATTTACTGATGGATTATTATCATTGTTGGAATTTTCTATACTTATCGGCTGATGATTTTTTGATCCGCTATAATGTTTAAATTTAAAATGATTGCAACAATTTTTTTTGGGAAAAAGTATAGCCAACCCAATAGATGCAAGTATTGAAGCAATAACAACTATTCTTGTCTGTACAAATGGCAGTTCTAAAGGTGCTTGAAAAATAACGTATAAAACTGCAATAGGGATTGGCAAAAATGCAAAGCGTAGATGAGCTATACATTGTACAATGAATGCCAATGCCAATATCGAAACAATTATACTGCCAACGCTAATATTCATGAAATTATCAAATTGATTGAATAATAAAAATCCTGCGGCAAGTAATAAAAATGTTCCCCAAATTAAATTTGAAAATCTAATCTTCATATTAAAACTCCTTTCATTAAAGATAATTTCCATATTTTAAGTTTTTCCAACAAAACCTAAAAATCGTTTTTACTGACAGGTAGATTATTGATACATTTTCAAATTAATGTCAATAACCAATTTTCTAATTTTTTGAATAATTTCTGATATTACGCATAACGTTCTAGGTAACTGACGTTTTTGCAACCCAAATAAGCGAAACCGTCGAACCAAAGGTTCGCGGTTTTGCAGGGCTGCGAAAATGTGGCGGAATGAGGCGTGGGAGCGAGCGCGAACCGAAGGTTCGAAGCGACCGACCTAGCCGAATGTAGCTCAAAATGCCCGAACAGGGCATTTTGCAGTTACAGTTTGTTATGCGACGTAAAATCTTTTTTTATTGTTAATTAATTATCTTAATTACCAATGACCATGGTAATGTCATTTCGCAATGTTTCTACAGCTCTTGTGTCAAAACCTCTGATCCATACTCCGTTTTCAAGCCATTCACCTTCAGGATTTAATATCAATTGTGTTCGAGCTGGATTGAATTGCGCAATTACACGGACCCTATATCTTTCAGTTATAGGTTGTTGTGGTTGTTGCTGTTGTACTGGTCGACCAAACATATTTGTCTGTATGGCAGGTGCAGGTGCAGTTACCCACTGATGATTCCAGCCGGTTCGTATGAAACCAGCTTCTTGTTGCATCATTTCTGGATTAAATCCGTGTCTGTTAAGAACAAAAATAACTTCACGAAAAGCTTGATCAATATCTAAGCCTGTACGAAGCAAAATTGTAGTTTCACCGCAAGCACCTCTTACACAGGTAGCAGGTGCTCCACCTCCTGTATTTACACCTCCAGTTACACACCCATTAACCATCATTCCGAATACTAGCATGAATGTAAGTATTCCCACCAATGAAAACAATTTGTTTTTCATTTTTCTCCTCCAAATCATAAAATTTATACAACATATAACTTGCTGTACGTATATTATTTACATCATAACTGTCTTATTGCAAGTTGTCAATAGGTTTTATGGTCTATTAGCATGTAATTTGGGGGAAAACTGTATAAAAAGGAAGTAAGTTTATGACTTTTCAAGAACTTTTTATCATAAATCTTAAAGATTTCAGAAAATCATATAAAATTTCGCAAGCCAAGTTAGCAGAATTGTGTGGCTCGTCACAAGCCTATATTGCTGAAATTGAAGTAGGTAAAAAATTCCCTTCTCCTGAAATGATTGAAAAAATAGCATCAGCCTTTAATATTGAATCTTATTGTTTATTCCAAAATAATGCTCAAATAGACATCAGAATCCTTACTCCATTGAAGAGACAAGAAATAATTGACAAAATTTCAAAAATTATTAACCATTATTAAATATAAATGTAATTTTCTATTTCTCTCTCATATTTTATTGCACCTAACTTCATTTATGCGAAAGTTATCCTACAGACTCACACAACACTACCTGGATACTCAAGGTTTTCTTTATTGGCTTTATTTACAAGGATAGCGTACTTGCGGCATTCCCATTTTGCCATGTCGATGTTTAGCTCGCGCCAGTTGCCGCATTCAACAGGAGATGCGCCGGGAACAGCTCCTTCAAATTTTTCTATCCATTCGAACATTTCTGATAACAGCGGGAGTACATCGGTAGATTGGTAGCTGCCTTCCAGAATAAGGTAAAATCCGGTACGGCAGCCCATCGGGCCAAAGTACACGACTTTCTGACTCCAATCATTGTGGGAACGCAGGAAGGTAGCGCACAAATGTTCGATGGTATGCAATGCAGGCATATCCATTACCGGTTCTTTGTTTGGCTCCTTAAAACGAAGATCAAAAGTGGTAATGACCAATTCAGTGAATTTGTCCTTTCGTGAAACGTAAACCCCCGGTTTTAACCGCAGATGATCAATTTGAAAACTGGCAATTTTTTCCATGTCTTTACTCCTTTATAATTCAAAGCCCACAACAGTTATTTCTGATTCATCCATAGTTGCCCATATTCCTTCTTTGTGGAGTTCTTCCATGGACAGCCGCAGCCACCAGCCAAAGGTTCCTGGTTCTGCGCCGTCAGGGTTCATTGATGGCGCCCTTCCGCCCGGAAGATTAACAACCTCAGGGATAAGAATATTTTTGCTTGCCCAATAGTCCAATGCAACAGGATCTATTGCTGCGGCAATTTTATTGATTTGTTTGGCATTTGCATAACTGGAACTGGGACCGCGCTCAACTCCAATCCAGATCATGTCAATTATATTAAGGACAGGCACACGTGTAAACGCCATCTGTGTTCCCATACCGCCGACTCCAACGCTATTGTGTGCGCGCCTGTTTGTCAGCCTGTCGGAAGGTGTACCCATGTAGTTTTTTACAGCAGCGGTTACCTGAAAACCTCCGTGTGATTTTAGTACCGGCATATTTATTACTTTTAATTTTTCGCTTATGTAGGTTTGTGTACCCGTATCCCATATACCGTTTTTAAAGCTCACGTTAGTTCCGTATTCGGTTGTAAATTTTGGGTAAGAGATCTCTAAACCTGTACTGTGGATATGGTCTTCTACCACAAATCCATCATTGGTGTCCCCAGAGCTGAATTCCTGAACCCTGACACCGGTGAATTCATCCCACAAAACGCCTGTTACGTGAAATCCTTTTCCCTGAAAAATACGGACAACATCCATGACAGATTGCCGGCGGCAGGCGGAATTGGCGTTTGCCCAGCTAAGGCTGCCGCCTCTCCTGTCGCTGCCAAATTGCCCCTGCCCATTATCCGCGATAATGACTTCCCCGGTAAAGCCATGGGGGTGTTCCGTTATCGCCTGAATAACGCCGCGGATAAGGTCGGTATTGGTGCCGCCGCGCTCCGCCCATTGGCAGTTGATTTTTAGTATTACAACATCGTTCGAAGTTATAAGACTGTAAAAATCAAGCCCGTGATTTTGCATTGAGTTGACTAACCGTATCACTCCATCGTCGGTACCATCGGTATCCTCGACAAAAATGGTGGACATTAACCGTGTGGATATTACTGATTGTTCATCACAGTTTGCTTCCTGAGTAACTGCCGTACTTGTCGACGACCTATTTGCACAACCGGTATTTAGCATCATTACTGCCAGCAAAAAAAAGCTCAAAATTTTCATTATATTCCTCCTATAATAAACATCGTACCATTTTAATATAATCTCATATAAAGAAAAATATCAAGATAGGTGGAATATTAAAAAAAATACGATATATTAATGGTAGTGGAGACAAAAATGAAGATAATCGCAGTTGATGATGAACAACATGCTCTTAAAAGCTTGCAATCTGCCATAGAGGAAGCATTACCAAATTGCTCGCTCTCATGCTTTAATAAGTCAAAAAACGCACTTGAATATGCCAAAAATAACCGGATCGATGTGGCGTTTTTAGACATCGAGATGGCTGGAATGAACGGCTTGCAAATTGCAAAAAGCTTAAAAGAAATTTACGGTAAAACATGTATTGTTTTTGTAACTGGCCATTCCCATTATGCTGCAGACGCATTTGCATTACGTGCAAACGGTTATATTATGAAACCGGTTACTGC
>JAITFY010000141.1 GCA_031281025.1 Treponema sp.
CTATTGCACGCTCAAAAGGCATGGCACAAATAGCAAGCGATTTAAACCTTAATCGTAAAAGCCTTTATCGTTCACTTGCTGCCGATGGGAATCCGTCTTTTATAACTGTATTTAAAGTCCTTGATAATCTCGGCTATCAATTAAGTGTTAAAGAAAAAATACCGGCATAATGGGTATTATAAAATCAACGTGGCATTTACGGGGCTGTTTTCGTGTTCCTGTGTGTTTTTGCACTTTAAAAAAGCCGCCCTTTCGGACGGCTTAAACTCCCCGGCGCAGATTCGAACTACGGACCCAGTGGTTAACAGCCACTTGCTCTGCCAGCTGAGCTACCGGGGATTATTTTATGATCATACTAAAAACGTAAATTCTTGTCAATAGTACAAGTGATTTTAAATACGGCAAAGCTAATCACGTTTTTTTACCACTACCCGCTTGTTCTTGGCAAATTTGCGTTCGCCGGTGCGTTCATTGCTGCGGGTTGTTTTTCGGCTTCCTTCACGGCTGCCGGTGGAGGCGTTTTTGCGGCCTCCGCCGCGTTTTTTTTCTTCGCGCCCTTCATCGTGTTTTGCGGTTGTTTTGCCAGTATGCCTTTTTTCACGCATGGCCTTTTCCATTACTTTTAAAGATTCGTCAAAACCTTTTAAAAATAACTGCAAATCATCAGCAAACAAAATTACCGACTGACGATCAAAACCGCCATTATCACGGTTTTTGCTCTCCACAATATTTAAGTAAAGATCGCCCATACGATTTTCTTTTACGTTAAAAAAATATGTCCTGTTCTGCAGAATCACTCTGCTAGAAAAAAGCTCACCACGTACTCCCATAGAATCCTCCAAAAAAAGTTTTCACAATTCCAAACTATTACTTATTATCTGCTAATTGAATCATATTACGCTGCCAATCAAGTAAGTATGTCTCAAATTGCTTATTTGTTCCTTCTGCATCCACCAAGACACGGAAAACCGGTTCTGTGGCAGAACCTCTCATCCAAATGTAAGCAATCTCACTACCCTGTGCGTCAAAAAAAAGCACTTTTAGCCCTCCTTTTCCAGCGTCTCCAAAACGGGTTAAATTGCGTTTTTCTGTCATTTTATTATATGCAATAGCTTCCCAATTATAAATACCAAAACGTGTTTTTAACTCATCTTTTTTATTTTCCCATTCATTTAAAAAAACTTCCTGATAACGATCTTTTAAAATCGAATGATCCTGTGATTTAATACATAAAATCGCATCTTGTGAGTATGAAGGAGTAGTGATAAACGGCGGAAGACTTGCGATAATATCCGTAAGCGTAAAATCCGGACAGTATTTTTCTGCCTGCCCCGAAAGTTTACACCAAATTTCAAAAAGACCCGGATTTTCATTGCAAGAACGTATCAAAAGCATTTTTATAATTGCAAAAACAGTGTGAAGCGGATCACGAACCGCAGAAGGATGAGTGATATTTCCGCCTGCAGAACCTTCGCCGGAAATTCGGACAGTATAACCATTGTTACGCAATTTGCGGGCAAGAGAAACAACGTTTGCTTCGCCAACTTCGGCACGGAAGACATCGATGCCAAAGCTTTCGGCTATACGATCTACACGCATCGAGGTAGGATCATTTATTGCAACTGCGGCTTTGTTTTTACCATTCAATGATAACTTACCTGTCCAAACAAGGTGGGAAAATTCCGCAACACAGGCAAGCGCAAAAACTTCCTGCGCTTCAAGGGCACGCGCTTTATTTAACGAATCATCCCAAATAACAAGGTTTCCCCTGTCGCCGTCACAATCCGGCACATAACCAAGCACAAATGACGAGTCACGGTTATGAGCCTCTTCCAGCAATTTGGCACATGGCTCAAGTGATTCGCCTTCCGGCACAATCCGGTGGACAATCTGCCCAGGCTCACTGTTAATTGATTCAAATTTAATCCCATAAGCAGAAAAGAAATCCTTATCGATGGATACTGTCCGCGCACTTCCGTTAAAATCACAGACAATACCAAGTGGTACCTTTTTGAGCCCTTCTTTTAATGCACAGGGAGCAGGTTCACCATCCCAAACAACATTACTGCAAAAATCGTAATAAGCTTTTTGCGCTTCTAACTTGGCAGCCGCAATTTTGGCATTTACTTCCCCTAATTGCATATTACCGGCAGCAGAAATCAACATATCAATTTTTTTGATATTTTCTTCTTTTGTAAAAAAATTACGAAATTGTGTAATTAGTTTTTCTGCTTCTTCTGCCGCAAGGACACCGCCGTCTGTAAGCCCAAACTTTATACCATTATGACCAACAGGATTATGGCTTGCGGAAATGTAAATAAACCCGGCATTGACATTTTGAGCATTCCTTGCCCAAGCCATGATTTCTGACACAGCTATAACACCGGTATAACGCACATCACATTGGGAAGCCAACAAAACAGGGAGCATAACATCTGCGATTGCCTTTCCGGTAGGCCGGGTATCAGTGCCAAAAAAGACAACCGGCCTGGTTTGTGAGCAGAAAGCGGGAAGGGAATGAAGATATTCAACAAACAAAAGGGCAACAGTCCCAAAAATGAGACGGTGAGCCGCTGAGATATTCGCAGAAAAGCTTTCTTCATTGCCATCCTCTGCAAAAACACCACGCCATCCGGAAGCCGAAAGGATCATTTTATCAATGGCAACGTTTAAATCGTCTATCTTAACCATGAAGCTAGAGCTTATACCTTTCTAATTTTTTATTCTACCTTAAAATCGGCCAGGAATTGAAAAACTGCTGCATTCATGACTGTTTTTTGGAACAGTCAAAGGAGTACGATTTTAATCAGAAAAACAAAAAAAACAGTTGACTTTTTTTCAAATGCAAACAATACTTGTGTTATGTGCAATAATGATATATCAGGAAAAAAGGATTGTCAGGAGACAATCAGACGAACGACTCAACAGCAGGAAGCAGTAGCAAAGCTCATCGAAAAACTGAAAACCCAGTATGGTGAAAAAACTGAAAACCCGGGTTATCCCCTGGAAAAGGAAAAGTTGCTACTGACGGCTTTGCGTAAGGGTGATGTTGACGAAGCAAAGAAAGAACTCAATGAAATACTGGCAACACTGCTTTTTTTCAATGCTGGTCAAATAAAACATGTGCAGTTACGGGCAATCGAGCTTGTTGTTTTAATTTCCAGAATAGATATTAATCCGGTAAAAACCGGTTCTATTTCTATGGAAACCAACGACAACAATTTAAAAATGATTCAGGATGCCAAAACTTCAGAAGAGTTAATTGGTATTTTACATCAGACTGTTGATCGTGCAGCAGATAATATATCTTCCTTCCGTGGAATCCCCCATGCTGCTGCTCTGCGTAAAGCCGAGCGTTTCATTATGGAAAACTTCACCCGAAAGATAAGCTTAAACGAAATTGCCAGAGTTGCGGGTCTATCTCCCTCATATTTTAGCACTATTTTTAAGGATGAAATGGGGGAAAATCTGTCAAAATACCTGAACCGTCAGCGTGTGGAAAAAGCAAGCCGGTTATTACTGGAAACAGACATGTCGCTTACAGAAATAGCCTCATGCTGCTGTTTTGAGGATCAAAGCTGGTTTTCCAAGATATTCAAAGCCTACACTGGCATCAGCCCCGGAAAATACCGAAACCAAGGCGGTAATATTGTCGTCGGGAACAATCCATAAGATTTTTAAGGAAAAAAAAGCCTGGCCGCTTAACTGCAGCCAGGCTTTACTGTTTCTTGTTTTTTTAAGCTTCTGGTGAAGGAATTATCGCCAATTCGGTTTCTTTATCGAAATAACGGGCTTTGTCCATTCTGGGAGTAAAGTAAGCAGTGTCGCCAACTTTGAAACTATGATTGGGTTCTGTACGAGCTACCAACGGCTGGGTTTCCGTTGTCAGCCACAGGTGAATATCAGCACCCAATGGTTCAACGACGGTTACTTTCACTGGTATACTGCTTCCGGTTTCTTTTTCTGAATAAATCAAATCTTCCGGCCTGATGCCAAAGAATAATTCTTTATCGATATAATCTTTTAAAAATTCAGAGTGGCTCGAATCTACCTTGATTTTAAATGTTCCTTCCTCTAAAACAATTGAACCGTTTTCATCCTTTACTTTTACACTCAGGAAGTTCATCGGAGGTGAACCGATAAAGCCGGCGACAAATTTGTTTACAGGATAGTTATACAGGAACAAAGGCGCTCCAATTTGCTGGATTTTACCGTCTTTCATAACGACAATTTTGCTTGCCATTGTCATGGCTTCTACCTGATCGTGTGTAACATAAATCATGGTTGCATTCAAGCGAAGGTGCAAATCGGAAAGTTCGGCTCTCATCTGTACGCGCAATTTTGCGTCAAGGTTGGAAAGCGGCTCGTCAAACAAGAAGACCTTGGGGTTACGGACAATTGCGCGCCCAACTGCAACACGCTGCCTCTGACCGCCAGAAAGCGCTTTTGGTTTGCGGTCAAGGAGCTTTTCGATATCAAGGATACGAGCAGCTTCATTTACACGCTTTTCGATCTCTGCTTTGGGAACTTTTTTGATCCTAAGACCAAATGCCATGTTTTCATAGACTGACATGTGAGGGTAAAGGGCATAATTCTGGAATACCATTGCGATATTCCTGTCTTTGGGCGGAACATCGTTCATTTTTTCACCATCGATGAGGAGTTCACCTTCGGTGATGTCCTCAAGACCGGCAACCATTCTAAGGGTAGTGGATTTACCACATCCCGAAGGTCCTACAAGAACGACAAATTCCTTGTCTTCGACTGTTATGTTGGCATTGTCTACTGCACGGACACCGCCATCAAACACCTTGGAAATGCTTTTCATTTCTACTTTTGCCATACTGGCCTCCCTGTTTTCGCCCTGCCACATAAGTGGAAAGACGGGGTTATTTTATACTTATAGGATACGATGATTTTGGGCTTCTGTCAAGTAAAAAGAACCTCTAAAGTCGCGTCAAAAACCCGCCGATATTAAAGAAACCGGGAGGGAACTCCTCTCAATAATCAGACGGTGTGCAATGGGTTTCGGCCCAGACGTCCAGGCACATCGTCTTTTTTTTATTTCAACTCTCTAGCTTCCATGTAAAAGCGTTTTTCGATGGAATGTCCCATGGAAAAGCTTTTTCTTGGCAGTGGTCCAAAACGGGCTACTGTTTCAAAAAGCCCTGATTTTTGAACAGGAGGCAGCAGAATACCAGCCGATTTATGTGCCGTCGCTTGGCTTGCCAGGCGGAAAAGTTCATCTTCGTCGTGGATGTAGTCAATTAATTGAGGGTTGTCTCCCGCGTAGGCATCCAAAAGCGGCTGCAAACAGGCGGTGGCAATTCCTCCGGCGGATGTCGTAATCAGTGCGTATTTCCCCTGCGAAATTACCCCAAAGCAGTTTGCAGCGGTTTGCTGCCCGTTAACAGAGCTGGAAAGTTCCTGCAATGTGTTAACCGGGCGGCAGGTAAAGTCTGGCAATTCAGAAAGCAGCGCGACAGTTTCATCAAAGCCCGCACCAAAAACAAAGCGATGTATCGGCTCAAACTGAATTGCCGGATCGTAGATATTTTCGATCTCTACAAGCGCATAACGGCAGGGGTGAGACTCAAGATTTGATTGTTCTTTATTTGCCTTGATTTCTTCCCAAATGCCTTTGGCAGCTGCAAGCGAATGGTTGCCGTCACCAACAGCAAAGAGGAATGGCTGCCCGCTGTTTTCGTAGCGTGTGAGGGAACGCTGGTACAATTCATCAAGTTTTTCTGTCAGCAATGACAAAATGGGCGAAAACTCACTGCCGCCGGTTTCAATGAACCAGCCAGTTATATAACCGCTATTCATCATCAAGGGGGTGTTGTAACAGGGAGCGTTTTTCTTAACATGTTCGCCAAGCGCCGGCAACAGGCAATCGTTGTCGTCATCGATGAGCAGAAGAACGTGGGGAAGTTCCAATGGCGCGCCGCGCCGGATATCCATGCGGGGAGGCAAACGTTCTGGAACAGTTCCTTCGGTACTGCGGATTAATGGACGCGCTTGTGGGTGCCACTCGTACTGTTCAAGATCAATTGCCGCGACAAGACCGCGGCGTTTTTGCTGGTAGGGTGTATCCCTTTCTATGTAAATAAAACCATGTTTTGGCTGCGAAAAAACATTTTCTTTCAGATAACGGCCCATAGTTGAATGAATATCAGTAATCCTTTGGGATACATGTGTTTGGGATAAAAACACTTCGGGGAAAATCAGGTTTAACGTAGATGGTGCATCTTCTGTAAAGGTTTTTACCCTTTCCCAATAATCAAAATCCTGCGTATATTGATCGCAGGCAATAACCGCCCATTTTTCTAAATTAGTCATCGCCAGATGATTATTTGGCAGAAGAATTGAAGGGATTTCCAGCCCCATTAAATTTAGCTTATTGTTGTTCATATAGTTATCTTATCAAAAAAATCAAACATTGTCATTGTATCTCTATCTTATACTGATGATCAATTCCAGGTCTTGTGCTAAACTAAAGCTATATGAAACCATACCACGAAATTGTACAAAAAATCCTAAACTCTGGTTTTCGCAAAATTAACCGCACGGGTGTTGATACTCTAGCCGTTGCAGGAGCCATGTTTGAACATGATATGACAGAAGGATTCCCGCTTTTAACAACAAAAAAAGTCCCTTTTAGGCTTGTAACATCGGAACTGGAATTTTTTATTCAAGGTTATACCGACAAGGAATGGCTCAAGAATCAAAACAACCACATATGGGATGAATGGTGCAGCCCTGATATTATTCCATATAATCATGATGAACAAACAAAAACCAAAATGATGATTGAACGCGAGTTGGGCCCAATTTACGGCTGGCAATGGCGGAATTTCGGCGCGTTATACACGACCTTCGACAATCCTCCAAAAGGACAGGGGGTCGACCAACTGCGGCAAATTGTACAAACTTTAAAAAATGACCCGGACAACAGACGTATGATTGTAAGCGCCTGGAATCCTAACGACCTTCCCCGCATGGCTTTACCTCCCTGCCATTACTCGTTTCAGGTAACTGTCATCAACGGAAAACTAAACCTGCTTTGGAATCAACGCTCGGTGGATGTCGCCCTGGGGCTGCCCTTTAACATTGCAAGTTACGGGTGCCTTTTGCATCTGCTTGCAAAAGAAGCAAACCTTGGCGAAGGCAAACTCATTGGCTTTTTGGGAGATACTCACATATATGTAAATCACATAGATGCCATTAAAATGCAAATGGAACGAGAACCCAGAACACTGCCAAAAATAAAGACAGAAAACTTTACATCTATTTTTGAGTGGAAATACAATGACTCAATTATCGAAAATTACGATCCGCATCCGGCGATCAAATTTGAGATTGCAGTATGATACCGAATCAGGAAATCATTATTATTGCTGCGATGGCGGAGAATAGAATTATTGGTAATAACAATAGTTTGCCTTGGTCGGTTAAGGGAAATCTGGCGCATTTTAAAAACAAAACGATGGGGTGGCCGTGTATCATGGGCAGAAAAACCTGGGAATCCCTCCCTGTAAAACCGCTGCCTGGACGGCTTAATATAATTGTGTCCAATACATTAGAAGAAATATCTGATGACAACATTCTTGTTTTTTCGTCTTTGTCTTCTGCTGTTGAGTATTGTGCCTCCCATAAAAAAGTGTTTATCTGCGGGGGGGAATCAATTTATAGGCAGGCATTACCCTTGGCAAATAAAATTGATCTTACTTTGATTCCAGGGTTTTATGATGGCGATGCTTATTTTCCAAAAATAGACAGCATTAACTGGGAAAAAACTGATGTTATCGATATGGAAAAATTTTCAATTATTACTTATATTAAAACAAATACTAACAAGATGGAGTAATTATGGAAGGACCTATTTTAGTTGTGCTTGCAGCCGGCATGGGAAGCCGCTTTGGCGGTCTTAAACAAATGGAAAAAATCGGAAGGAACGGCGAAGTGCTGCTTGATTATTCAGTGTACGATGCTATTCAATCCGGTTATAAAAAAATCGTGTTTATCATCAGAAACGATATAGAAAAAGATTTTTGCGAACTTGTACTTGGTAGAATGAAATCAAAAATCCACTGCGAATTGGCTTTTCAAAACTCTGATACTCTAATTCCGCCTGATATTTTCCGCGCAGCGCAGGAAGCGGGAAGAACAAAACCCTGGGGAACAGGACATGCCATACTTTGCGCTGCGGATAAAATTGATGCGCCGTTTACAGTAATAAATGCCGATGATTTTTACGGAAGAGAAGCATTCGTTTCTTTGGGAAAATACCTTGCCTCAAGCGAAGCTAGCGCATCAATTGTTCCGTATCTGCTGGAAAAAACACTAAGCAGTCAGGGAACTGTTTCCCGCGGTGTTTGCGAAGTCGAAAACGGATACCTTAAAAGTGTTGATGAACTTACCGCCATCGAAAAAAAAGACGGACGTATAATCAACACCGCAGCAGACGGTTCCATTCGCGAACTTTCCCCTAAATCTCCTGTATCCATGAATTTCTGGGGATTTACGCCGGAAATACTGCCTGAGTTAAAAAAATACTTTGATGATTTCCTAAATACTTTTGCATCGGATGTAAAAGCACAGATAAAAAGCGAGTGTTTTATTCCAAAAGCCGTGGATAGTTTTTTAAAGCAGGGAATTTTCAAAGTTAAAGTAATTAATGCAGATTCTCACTGGTTTGGAATTACCTACAAAGAAGACAAAGAACAAGCTATAAAAAAAATTGATGAATTAACCAGCGCAGGTGTATACCCAGAGGTTTTATGGAGCTGATAAAATTTGCATTAATTGGATTTATTCTGGGAATCACAACAATAATTCCGGGACTTTCTTTTGCTACAATGGCAGTAGCATTTGGTATTTATGACCGTCTTATAAATGTAATTGTTTTAAATATAAAAAAACTACTTGCTTCATGGTGCTTTTGGCTTCCCCTGATTATTGGCGGCCTTGCCGGAGTTTTCTTTGCAAGCAATATAATTACCGTGTTGTTTTTAAATTACAGGATTCCCACATACTGGTTTTTTATCGGTATTATAACAGGCAGTTTGCCGGCAGTTTACTTAAGTGTTTGCAGAACAGCTTCTCAAAGAAAATTTAAACTGCCTTCTATTCCTGCTGCCATTTGTATTATACTAACATTTGCTTTAATGGTTTTTATGGCCAGGTTTAAACCGGAAGAAGGAACCGCTATTTACACAGAGCTTACTCTTGCGCTGTTTGGTATGCTGGCAGTTGTCGGAATGTTAGGTGCAATTGCCATGATCATTCCCGGGATTTCCGGCGCATTTGTACTTCTTGTAACAGGATTTTATCTTACTATTCTGCAATCTGTAAAGGAGTTAAATATCCCCCTTTTAATTCCGGTATTTTTAGGCGCAGGTTTTGGTCTTTTACTTGGAGCTGCATTTGTCCGTTTCCTGTTATCAAAAGCGCCAAGAGTTACTTATGGAGCGGTTTTTGGGCTTGTCGCAGGTTCAATCGTTATGTTGTACCCCGGCGGAATTGGAGAAGGTACCGGAATAATTATCTCTGCAGCATGTTTACTTGCCGGATTTGCTGTTTCCTTTTTAATGGGAAGAACAAAATATAGATGAACAAAGCAATAATAGCGATGTCGGGCGGCGTTGACAGTTCAGTCGCCGCCGCCCTTTGCGCCGAACAAGGTTTGTTATGTGCCGGTTTAACGTTAGTTCTTTTTAAGGGAGAAAGCGGCTGCTGTTCATTAACAAATGTAAACGATGCAAGAGATATAGCATCAAAGCTTGACATGGAGCATTTTGTATTAAATCTTACAGAAGAATTTGACAAACACGTTGTCCGCCATTTTGTGGAATGTTATGAACAAGGTTTAACCCCCAACCCCTGCATCGAATGTAACCGCCATATTAAGTTTAACTTTCATCTTTTGCAGGCTTGCCAGCCTGAGTTTGACCAATATGTTACAGGTCATTATGCCCGCATAAAACACGACCCTGCCAGCGGAAGGTTTCTTTTACAAAAGGCAATCGACGAAAAAAAGACCAGAGCTACGTGTTGTACAACCTTACTCAGCAGCAGCTCCAAAAAGTGCGTTTTCCGCTGGGAGAACTTTCCAAAAACGAGGTACGAAAAATAGCGGAAAACAAAGGGTTGGTTAACGCAGACAAATCAGAAAGCCAGGATATTTGTTTTGTCCCTGACGGCAATTACGGAAATTTTATCCAAAGATACACAGGAAAAACGTATCCGCATGGAGATATAATCGACCTTGAAGGAAAAACAATCGGCAGACACAAAGGTCTTATTCGTTACACAATCGGGCAGCGCCGCGGGTTGGGCGTTGCGGCAAATGTTCCAATTTATGTCACGGCAAAATCGATAACCAACAACACTGTAACTCTGGGAAAAGACGAGGCTCTGTTCAGCAAGTCACTAACAGCCAAAGACATCAATCTGATTGCCTGCACAGATTTAAAAAAACCAAAACGAGTCAACGTAAAAACACGCTATTTACAGGCGGAACAAAGCGCCATTGCAGAACAAACCGCCAGCGACAGCCTATTCATTGAGTTCGAAAAAACCCAGCGTGCAATAACGCCGGGACAAGCCGTAGTAATGTATGATGGAGACATTGTAATTGGCGGCGGGACGATCTCAGCTGCCTCTTAGCTGCCGGGTTAATTCGGGAGAAGAAAACCAAAGAGTGACAGGTTCATCCCACCATCGTGTATTTATTTTTAGATAGATATACCCGTCTGCCAGGTTCCAGGAAGTTTCATAAATCCGCATTTCCCTTAATAGTACTTCGTAAAGCAAGGTAGGACCGTACAATTCCAAAAGTTCGGCCTGTACTTCGGTGTAACATCTCATAAGTTCTTCGATATTGGCAGTTTCAAAATAGTATGTTCCGCCTTCAAGACCGTTTCTGGAAAAATAAGCAATCATATATGCAGTATATCCTGACAACAGAATATTTTCGTAAACTAATGATTGAAGTCCATTAAACTCTTCTACATGAACAGGTTCGCCCACTCTGGTATTAAAATCCTGCACACTGGTTCCCCAGGGAAAACCGTGGAAGAGTATGATGTTTGGATCTTCTTGTGCGTATAAAGATGTTGACAATAATAATACGATAGAAATCGACAGTAGTTTTCTCATGGCATACCCCCATTTCATTATCGGAAGAAATGGGGGCGCCATTTAGTTATGAATTTTGCGGTATGCCGGGTATCGATGCAAATCCGCGTTTTAGATCATCATCACTTGGGATGTAATCATTCATGGTTTTATTGTTATATGCTGTGTATGCAGTCATATCAAAAAAACCGGTTCCGCTTAATCCAAAGAGGATTACTTTTTTCTCGCCTGTCCTTTTACATTCAAGCGCCTCATCAATAGCAGCTTTTATTGCATGTGAAGATTCAGGAGCAGGAAGAATGCCCTCTACTTTCATAAACTTTATTGCAGCATCAAAGACATCGGTTTGCACTTCGGCTCGCGCTTCCAAAAAACCATCATGGTAAAGTTTAGACAGTGTTGCATTCATGCCGTGATAACGCAAGCCGCCTGCATGATTCGCAGAGGGGACAAATCCGCTCCCCAGTGTTTGCATCCTGATAAGCGGGGTTGTTTGGGCAGTATCGCCAAAATCATAGGCAAACTTGCCTCGTGTAAATGACGGGCATGATGCCGGCTCAACTGCAATAAAGCGAGCGCTGGAATTGCCTGCAAGTTTCTCTCCCATAAACGGCGCAATAAGCCCGCCCAGATTTGAGCCGCCGCCTGCACAACCAATGATAATATCAGGTTTTATTCCGTATTTATCCAAAGCTGTTTTTGCCTCCAGCCCAATAATTGTCTGATGAAGCAATACATGGTTAAGCACACTTCCAAGTACATAACGGCATTTATCGGTTTTAACTGCCAATTCAATTGCTTCGGAAATAGCGCAGCCAAGCGAGCCGCCGGTATCTGGATCGGCCTTTAGGATTTTTAACCCTGACTCTGTTGTATTGGATGGAGAAGGAATCACTTTAGCGCCGTATGCTTCCATGAGGGCTTTCCTGTAAGGTTTCTGCTCGGAGCTAACCTTTACCATGTATACGGTTAATCCAATATCATAAAACCCGCATGCCATTGCCATTGCGGTACCCCACTGCCCTGCTCCGGTTTCTGTGGTAACAGATGTAAGCCCTGCTTGTTTTGCATAATACCCCTGAGGGCCTGCCGAATTTAGTTTATGCGATCCGGAAGTATTTGTTCCTTCAAACTTGTAATAAATTTCCGCCGGTGTATCAAGCATTTTTTCCAGATAGTACGCGCGAATAAGCGCAGAAGGCCGGTATGCCCTGTAAAAATCCAGAATATCTTCTGGAATGGGGATCATACGGGTAGTCTCATCAAGTTCCTGGTCGATTACCCCTTTGCAAAACACAGGGGATAGATCTTCTGCGGTAACCGGCTGCAAGGTTCCGGGATGTAACATAGGGTCGGGTTTTTCTTTCATGTCCGCCCTAAGGTTGTACCAAAATTTTGGCATTTCATCTTC
>JAITFY010000033.1 GCA_031281025.1 Treponema sp.
AAATGCTTTTTCCCTGAAAGAATCGTCTCCGTAATCCATTGAGTATTCGCTTAGTGTCATTAATGCGTTGGGGAGGCAGACATTTCCTATCTGGCCGGATTTTGCAAGCTGCATAAAACGGTCGCCTGTTCTGCCGCCTCGATAACAACTGGTGCAAAAACTTGGAAGGAAGCCGTCATCCAAAAGTTCTGATATGATGGAAATAGCGCTTCTGTCATCGTTTACAAAAAACTGCGGGTTTGTTTCCCTGTTTTGGCTGCGCCCTGCGTACCCTCCTACTTGGGTGTTTGAACCTGCGCTGATCTGTGATATTCCCAGCTGCAAAAGTTCTTTTCGCATACCGGTGTTTTCCCTTGTGGAAAGAATCATTCCGGTAAAGGGAATTGCTATACGCAGGCATGCAACTATTTTTTTAAAGGTTTCATCATCTACTGGATTGGGAAAATCGTTTATATTCATTCCTGCTGCAGGACATAAACGCGGGACAGAAATAGTATGAAAACCAACGTTGTATTTTTTTTCCAGATATTCATTGTGAAGCAATAATCCGCAAACGTCAAAATACGGATCGCCCAGTCCAAAAAGAATACCGCCTCCAACATCTTCAAGGCCTGCGTCAAAAGCACGATCAAAAGCGTTTAGGTGCCATGTAAAATCTTTTTTGGGGCCGGCAAAGTGGAAACGGTCGTATGCGGCTTCGTGGTAAGTCTCCTGAAAAAGAATATAGGTGCCAATTCCTGCATTTTTTAGTTTACGGTAATTTTCGGTTGTAGTAGCTGCAATGTTGACATTAATACGGCGAATCTCGCCGTTTTTGAATTTCATATCATAAATGGTTTTTATACATTCGATTATATAATCTATGGAACATTCTGCATCATCTTCGCCGGCTTCAAGAGCCAGGCGTTTATGCCCCATCATTTCCAGTATTTTTACTTCTTCGCGAATTTCGTCCATTGAAAGTTTTTTTCGATTAAAATTATTGTTTGCATTAAAGCTGCAATACGCGCAGTGATTAATACAAAAATCTGACACATACAACGGAGCAAACATCACAATTCTGTTGCCGTAAATTCGCTTTTTTATTTTTCCTGCTATGTTGTATATTCTTTTGATGTATTGCGGGTTTGTGGTTTTTAACAATGCTGCAATTTCACTGTGACAAAGTGTGCTGCCGTTTTCTGCTTTGTCCAACGATTGGCTTATTTTTGAGTCATCTGTATGTTCTGCATCTTCCAGCAAATTTTCAATGTATTCGCTGTCAATAAAGTTGGTATTCATTATTAAGTTCTAAACTCCTGTAAGCTCATCAAACATGGCGATGCTTCGTTTAAGTATTCCCTGAAGATGGGCGATTGCTGTACCATAATTGGTAAATGGTATATTTTGCTCTTTGGCAAACGTCTTCCGGTATAATACTTCTCGTTCATTCAGCATACAGGAACCGCAATGAATAATCAATTTGTAAGGTGTAATATCATCAGGAAAATCGCCGCCCGAACAAAAATGAAATAACACTTCTTTTCCTGTATGGCTTTTGATCCAATGAGGTATTTTCACTGTCCCAATGTCATCGCATAAACGGTGGTGAGTGCAGCCTTCGCAGACAAGGATATTGTCGCCATCATTTAAGTTATCAAGTGTGATTGCACCCTTAACAGCGGTTTCTAAAAAACCTTTGTAACGGGCAAACAAAATCGAAAAAGAAGTAAGGGGAATCTGTGGCGGCACGATTAAAGAAACTTGCGCAAATACCTGGCTGTCGGTGATAACAAGAGCCGGCTTTTTGCCGATGTTTTCCATTAAATGAGATAGTTCACTTTCCTTAACAGCAATGGCAATTGAGCCGGTATCCAAAATATCACGAAGCACCTGCTGTTGAGGAAGAATCAGCCGTCCTTTGGGAGCTGCTTTATCAATTGGGGTTACCAGAACCACAAAATCACCGGGCCGAATCAGGCCGGCAATAAGCTTTTTGTTTGATTCTTCGTTGATAGCAAGAGATGCAATTTTATCTTTAAGTAAATTAATGTTATAGCCGTCTTTGGCGCTCACGGGCAGTATTTCGCTTGTTTTGGCCATGCCAATTGAATCAGTGTTACAAAGATCAGATTTATTTAAAACAATAATATAAGGGATCTTGTTGGTTATAAACTTATTAATTAGTTCTACGTCTGCATCTGACATTGCGGTGTCAAACATTGTATCAGAGCATTGAGGTTCAAAAGGAAGGCCGCCGTCCAGAACCAGTACTGCTAAATCTGTTTTTCTTAATACTTGCTTTACCCTGTTTACCCTCATGGCGCCCAGCTCCCCCTCATCGTCAAAACCGGGAGTGTCGATTATAACAACCGGCCCAAGCGGGGGCAATTCCATTGCTTTGTAAACAGGATCTGTAGTTGTTCCCTTCACATCGCTTACAAGCGCCAAATGCTGCCCTGTGACGGCGTTAACCAGGCTGGATTTTCCCGCATTACGCCGTCCAAAAAACGCAATAAACACCCTGTTGGCAGCGGGTACTTTATTCATCTCCATTTTGATATTATTGCACAGGCATTTTAATAACTCCAGTGTCACAACGAGCCTTTTTTGTACCGATAATTAAACAACATGATAAAATTGTTCTTTTACCTCAAATTTAAGTCACAGTTGCGCAAAATTCAGCCCGAAGTTGTCCGGCAAATTGACTCATTTCTTGCCCGTGCGATTTCTGATGCCGGCGGAAAAATAACAGGAGATCGTTTAGTTATTTCGGCTGTTTTTAATGAAGATACGATCAGTTTTTGGTTTGAAATGTATATGCTTATAGAAAATCTAAAAAAGAACATTGAATCATCCAATGAATTTTTTGGATATTCGCTTGTTTTATGCAGTAATAATCACAATTCACCTGAACTTCTCTGCCGTTTTCTTGCTAACTACAATGGTGTTTTTGTTGATGAAATGGCTGCCAAAAAATTATTGCCTTATGCAAATTTCTTTAAACCATCAGAATGGTTAAGAAAACGTAAATATGGCTGTAATAAATATTTAAAAATCAATGAATTAAGAATTTTAAAAACAAACAATATTTATGAAACTGATATATACAAAAATGTTATTGATATTTTTGAACAGAAAAAAAACAATGTGCTTTTTATTATGCCTGCTGATATGTCAATTCGTAATTGCCTGTATAAATACAATAAAAATTTGAATGGGGATTTCTCTGCACTGACAATTTGCTTTAAAACCCTGGGGATTGGCGCGCTTATCGATATATGGTCACAGGGAGTGCGGTTTCTTGCTGATGGAAATTTAAAAGATGAAATAGATAAACTTTGGGCATTTTTATTCAGGGAACGTATGCGGGATCAGGTTTCCGAATATGTTGAGCGTTGTGTTAAAAAGTTTCTGTTACTGGTCTTTGATTATTATATAGATATAACACATAAGAAAAAAAAAGAGTCTGTTCTTGTACTTGAAAATATTCATCTTGCGCAAAACAATACGTTAAATTTACTGCTTGATGTTTTACATTTGAACAAGCGTGGTTTAAAAATTATTGGAACTACAGGAGATGATATATCTGATATAAGACTTGAAAAGCTAAAAGCCGTATTTGAAAATAATCATCATTTAGAAAAAATAAAACCCAGTATACCAATCCCAAAATTATCCCATGAGCTTTGGGAAATTGTTTATGCGATATCAGTTTTTAACCGTTATTTTCCCCCTGAGCTTTTTCAGCGGCTTTTTGAAGAAGAAGATAAAAACCCTGCCATGATCTTAAAAGCTCTGTCAATACTTCATTCGTCCGGCTTAATTGATTCTGTCAGAGAACCTCGTATTATGAACATCGTGTTTGAAGAATATGCATGTTCACTTTTTGAACATCAGCAAAAACAAATGGATAACCAGTCTATTGATAATGAAAACAGGGTTAAATCAATAATCAGCAGAAGGCTTATTAACTGGGCAGAAAACCAAAAAATAAATCCTTGTTTTCGCCTGTTATCAGAAATTGCAGATCTTGGATATATTGTTCAGATTGATGACATGTTGCTGTTAAAAGCAATTACATCTGATATTGCAAATAATACAATTAAATTAATTGAATCTGCAATAAAAAGCGGACAATTGGAAAAGCTTTTTAATAAAAAAGCAGATGTTATACGTTATATATATGATACATCCAGAGCGTTGAGTGCAGAATATGAAAAAGAAATTGAAAAAGTTTTTTTGAATAGGGCTGAAAATAATAAAAAGTCTGCTTTTGATGAATACCCTGTACTAAATGCGCAAATAATGGTTAATTTTTGCTGTTATTACCTAAGCATACATGACGAAAAAAAAGCAGTTGAAAAAGCAAAAGAAGTAATGTTATTGGGGCAGAATAAAAACACCTACTGTTTACCTCAGAGCTACCGGCTTTTTTCTCTGATATGTCTTTCCAAACAAAAAATTAATGAAACTATCGAATATTTGGGGTTTGCGCTTTCATACGCAGAAAAGGCCGGCAATAACCATGAACTTGCAATATCTGCATACTATGCAGCAGCAGCTCAATTTTTATTTGGTGATATTTTTACATCGGCCAACCTGACACGTAAATCGATTGAACAATCGCTTGCCGTAGGCCATCCTGATCTGGCGGATCGCTCACGTTTTTTGGAAGGGCGCCTGGAATTCGAGCTGGGGCGCTACGAAAAAGCAATGGGAATATTCGAAGTTTTACAAAAAGAACCTTTTGGCAGCATGACCTGTGAAAAAGAAAATTTATTAACTGCATGGATATATCGTTCTAAAATATACTGTAGTGAGAATGAAGTTCCCAAACCAGATATTGAAAATTATGATGCGGATTTATTTGAAATTGAAGCTGCATATTTATCTGGGAACTTTAAAAAAGCATTGGAGTTATCCTCTGTTATTAATAACCCGTTTATAGAAGAAAATTTTCTTTACACCGAAAAAGTAGACTGGCGAAGCGGTTTTGCGCAATGCGAGCATCTGTATTTTACACATGGAGAAATACAATCAAGGATGATAAGTCTTTACCATGCGCTTGCTTTAAGCAATTCCAATGATGAATCCGACAGTAATCAGGCTTTGCAGGTTATTCAAAATATATTACGTGACGAAAAATTATGCGAAATTGATCCTTTGGACTCTGCTTATTTTTATGCCAAGTATCGAATCCTTGAACAATCAGGAGCCAGTTCTGTCGATTTAAGTACCGCAGTAAGTATGGCTTTTAAGCGCCTCCAGCGCAGAGCAGGCCGTATTGAAGATATCGAAACGCGCCGGCAATATATAAATGGGTCACGCTGGAATCGCGAATTGAGTCTTGCGGCAAGGGAATTTAAGTTGATTTAGGTAATACCGGCACAAACCTTTTGCGCACTATGGTAAACATCTTTAAACTATGATAAAATTGATGATAGATCAATGATAAAAAAAATTATTTTATTACTGGGAATTTATAGTTTAATCGCATGTGTAAGTATACATGGAAACAACGCGGAAGATATTAAAGAACCCATAATACCGGAAGATCAGGAAGACTTGTCTGAAACGTTAATCATGGAAATAATTACCAAAGATAGTCCGCCAGTTAACAGGATTTCGATACAGGAAGCATTCAACAACAAAGATGGCGCCTGTGCATTCAGGGCATTATTGGGCATTGCAGAAACAAGAGTTGGACATAATCTTACACTGGATCAGCTGAATGAAGCAAGAAGAATGTATTATGGCAATACAAGGAATATAAACTGGTGGGTAATAATTCGCAGATCAGATGATCAAATTCAGGGAGCAAATAACGCTTTGGAAGATGTGATAAATATTGGATTGGAATTATTAGGCAGTAAAGAAAGAGCATTATTTATTAGACGCATATCAGCATCTCCTGATAACAATATTCCTACAGGCACCCAAGCGACACTTGTCAGAGTAAGAGCTGTATCTACCTCAAATTTTCATTATTTAGAAGGTGATGCCAACGGAACAATGATATATGATCCCTTGGATAATCTGAATTACTGGAAAAACAGAACGATTAATAGATTTGATGCTATTCGATTTTTTACGCCGCTTGAACCTCCTCTCAACTCCTGATAAACTGTAAATCATGCAATCAATTGGTATTAATATTGGCTCAACCAGCCTGAAAATGGCTCTTTTAGATAATGGTAAGACAATTTGGACAGCTTCAACCCCTCATGAAGGCGATTTTAGCGCGGCAGTACACAAATTGCTCGCCGAAGGAAAAATTAGCGAGGGTATTCCCGCGCTTGTTACCGGCAACGAAGGGCGTTTTATGTTTGATGTATCCGGCACGCTGGAGCCGCTCTGTGTTGAAGCTGCCTTGAAGAACCTTGGGCTAAAAGCTGATGCAGTTGTCAGCATGGGCGGGGAAGATCTCATTGTTTATTCGCTGGATGCAGACGGCAAGATCGTTAACAATTTTTCCGGCAACAAGTGTGCAAGCGGCACGGGCGAATTTCTAAAACAGCAGCTAACCCGTATGGATATGACACTGGGTGATATCGAAAAGGTGCCTGACAGTGCAAAAGTGTATGCGCTTTCTACCCGCTGTTCTGTGTTCATGAAAAGCGATTGCACTCACCGGCTAAACAAGCGGGAGGCAACTAAAAACGATATTGTTTTGTCGCTTTCCGATGTGATGGCGGTTAAGGTTATCGATTTTTTAAAACGGGCAAAAGTTACATCTGGCAGAGTAGTACTGACAGGCGGCATTACCCAAAACCGGCACATTATCCGCTTTATCCGCGAGAAAGCTCCCCAAATTGATTTTGTTATCCCCGAAACTGCTCATGTTTTTGAAGCATTGGGCGCCGCTGTACTTGCTCTTAAATCGGGAAGCTTGCTGCCAACGGCGGATAAACTGCTAAAGGTAAACAATATGCGCTTTGGCACATTGGGTGCGTTACGCGACTGGAAAGAAAAAATCAGGTTTTTTGAAAAAGCTGACGGCAAAGTAGAGGCCGGCCGCGCCTATATACTGGGAGTTGACGGCGGCTCTACAACCACCAAGGTTTGTCTTGTTGATATCGAAACCAGCGAAGTAACGGCAAGCCATTACGGACGTACCCACGGTGATCCTGTAAAAGCACTAAAAGAGTGCCTAACAATTATTCAGGATAAAATAATCGCAGATACCGGCGGTGTCAATATCGACATTTGCCTGGTGGCAACAACAGGTTCCAGCCGTGAAATACTCGGAGTATTTTTGGAAACTCCAGGTGTGTACAACGAA
>JAITFY010000024.1 GCA_031281025.1 Treponema sp.
AGTTTAATTTGACATTTTTTGTGTGGGAGCACCCTAAATTGTGAAAAAAACTTTTTTTTAAAAAAAAGGAAAGATTAAAAAAAAGGAAGCACCTTTTTTGTATTCCCCCCCCCCCCCCCCCGACTGTAGCTTAAGGCTGCACCCAAAATCACGTAAATCTTCTGGAAAAGCAACTCATTTCCTGGTTTTAGCAGCTTTGCTTATGAGTTTCCTGCTCGTTTCCTGTTCGAGCGGCAATGATTCAAAAGTTTTTAAAGTAACTATTGGACAAACTGCCAACGGAAAAATAACAGCAACCCCCACGAGTGGTCCTGATGGCACAGAGATAAGCGTTTCTGTAAATCCTGACTCCGGGTTTAAGTATGTGGAAGGAAGCCTGAAATACAATCAAACCCTAATTCCTGATACAGGAGACCAACCCTGGTTTTTTACCCTGTCAGGAAATGTTACTCTTAGTGCAGAATTTATAGCGCTGCCTGCTGATAATTATTCGGTAACCATTGGGCAGCTTAGTAATGGTACCATTATAGCAAATCCAATGTATGGGACGGAAGATACGAAAATAACACTGACTATCACCCCCAGAGACGGTTATGTATTAAAAGAAGACACCCTGACGCTCACTCCTGAAGAAGGCGCTCCAGAGCCAATAGTGGGGAATACATTCAATATGCCTGCCGCCAATGTTACTGTAACGGCACAATTTGAGCTGGGAACCCTGACAACATTTATTGATGCGGGGTTAAAAGCGCTGGAAGAAGGCAATTTTGACGCTGCTATTAGCGCATTTGAATCCGCCTGGGAAATGAACAAAAACGATCCAGAAGCGATTGTGTATTCCACTCTTGCACAGCTTGTCGCCATTGCCGTAGATCCAAAAGTAAACACCTTTATGAAAGATCGTCTTGGGATAAAAAGCTACCCTGGTTCAATAAACCGCCTTGTCAATCCTAATTGGATGGAAACTTATAATGATTTAGTCAGATGGTATTATGATTACGAGTTAGGAAGCTATGTGGATTGGTGGCCAGATGATGATCTTTCGTTTTTCGACCACTTTGATTTAGATCCCATCGCAGGATACTACAAATGGACCGGGTCTACATATGAACTGGTCTGCGAAGAACCCATCTATCGGGATACATTATTCCCCGGCATGGAAATTCCAGAATGGATTGCAGGTACTGAATACTACAAATATTCCTTAGCTGGCCCGGAGCTGCTTCAATCTTCTTCCACAATCCCTATACTTCTATTTGCCAATTTAATTGACAAAAATACCGCAGGGCTTAACAATTTGCTGGATGATCTTTTGGATTCTGTTTTTGGTACAGCTTTTGAAGCGGCCTATACCCGTGCTAAAACCTTAAATGATCAGGTTTTACTGGGAGAAGATGCCCTTAGAGCTTTTGGCATTGATGCGTTCTTTGAAGGTGAAGAAATATACATTAGCAAGGCGGAATTAAACGTGCTTTTTGCTGCCATACGTTTATTCAAGGCCAATTTGGAATGGATTGCTGCATATAACTGGAACACCAATCTGAACTTCTTAAAAAGCAGCGACTTGTGGAACGATTTAGACTCGGCGGGTGTCAATGGGCCTTTACCGGCAGATCTTCCTTTACGCAATAATTTCCTTAAAGATCGGGGCAACGGTAACAAGGCAAAATCAAGAGCCAATTATATCAAGGCCATTGACGATCTTATTGAATCTTACGATTTTTGGATTGGCGAATTATCTAAGCTCCCTTCCGGTTATAAGAATACGTTAAATGATTTTGCCTGGCTCAAAGATGGTTTTAGCAAGCTAAGAAACACAATCAATACTAACGGCACATTTTATATAACAGATTCACCCGGCGGTAATGAATACGACAATTCACCTGAAGGCGCTCAATTCGGCATTAACTTTGATAAATTCTTTAACCCTGGTCAGTTTTCACTGGATAGACTGGTTGAGACAACTACTTCTACCAAAGGCCTAAAACCAATATTCTATGGCTTTGATGATGAAGAAACAGAAGACTGGGTTGAGATCACTGATAGAGGAGACATTAGAACCAAATTTGTTTGGGTAGCGTTTAAGTTCGACACCACCCCTCTAAGTGAAGTTGTTATTATTGAAACCGATATACCGGATAATTTTATGATCAATGTTTTTTGGGGCAAACAGGCATTAACCGTTTGGGATTGGTATCATTAGTATTTTTCAAAGAGCCTTAGCTTTTTGTCTGGGGCTCTTTTTTTGCGTATTGCTTTCTCTGGAAGCAAATGAAAATCCGGTTTCGTCGGATATATCCGCGGAAGTTTCCGCCGGAGCCGGTACTCTTTTAGTTGTTGATGACGGAACTTCCGGTTATTGGCAAAGCGGTCTTGTTTTAAACATGGGGCCGCATTTTTTTTTGGGTTTTAATTTGGGGCAATTTTATTCAAACCTGCCTTGGTTAAATACCTCTATTTTTGGTCTTTCAGGTAAAGCTGGTTTTGAAACATCCAAAGGAGGTTTTACGTTTGGTTTTGGCTTTTTTGAACATTCCTCTGTAAGCGCCGTTTTAAAAAGAGCAACGCTAACTAACGAAGGAGGGCAGGGCAATTTTTTTAGCATTGAAACTAAGTTGCATTTAGTCCCTATAACGATTGCTCCGTGTTTTTTTATTGGCCAAGCTAAATGGGAAGATGGAGACTTGTATTGGTTTTTTGGCAAGCCTGAAATTCCCTCTTTTTTGGTATATGGGTTAACTCTATATTTTGATCAACAAGACCATTATAGGCACGGTCTGGGTTTCCGTCTGTTTTCTGCGGATATAAATATTAACAGTAACAGAAACGCTCCTGTTTTTAATTCCTATTTGAATGGCGGTATTTTATTTTATCAAATTGCACTGGAGAGGGCGCAAAATAACTATTTGGGAACTTTGGGTTTTTTCTACGCTAAGGCAGTTGCGGATGGTTCCTTAAACACATCGAATCAGCCTTATTTTCTTTTTCCTTATCTTTTTTTTAATTTGAATGTTCACATAAAAGCCCATGCCGGATTTGCCCTATTTGGCTTTCAGCATAACCGGGGGATATTCCAACATTCTATAGATGCCGGAATTTTTCATATTTTTAATGATCAGGCAAAGATAGATATTCATTCCCACAGAAAATGGCTTTTTGGCGGAAGAGAAACTTTTGATGAAATTAAACCGGATATCAGTGGGTTAGGGGCGGCTTTCCTGCTATTTAACTCATCGATTCCATCGATACAACTTGCCGGCAACAAGCATATTTCCTTTGGGCTGCAAAAAGCCTTTGTTTTACCCTGGGGTTTTACAGGTAACTACCCAGACCAGATTTCTACGTTGTCCTGGAACAAAGTGTTTTCTGCAATGAGAACGATCTTGCTTTCAGGTTTATCTGTTCATGGGTCATTTAGCTGGTAACATTGAACAATGCAACGTACTCCCCTTGACCCAACCAATATAGTTAAGTTAAACTCATATGTAGACAAGTGGCATTGTTTTTCTGTATAATCTTGAAAGAGGAGCGGTGTCCGAGTGGTTGAAGGAGGCGGTCTTGAAAACCGTTGAGCCGCAAGGTTCCGGGGGTTCGAATCCCCCCTGCTCCGAAACACAGAGAAAAACCAAAATGGAGCGGTGCGAGAGCGGTTGAATCGGGCTCCCTGCTAAGGAGTTGTACCCCGAAAGGGTACCGGGGGTTCGAATCCCCCCTGCTCCGAAGAACTTTCATAATTGAAAGAAACTCCCTACTTAGGAGAACTTGAACATGATGCTGTAGCTCAGCTGGATAGAGTACAAGATTGCGGATCTTGTGGTCGGACGTTCGAATCGTCTCAGCATCATTATGTAAGGATTAACTTCCCATTCAAGAATCAAGCCGTATTTATCCACATTGACACAAGCCTATTCAATGGCTATAGTTAAGCACAACCGGAGAGATGCGAGAGTGGTTGAATCGGGCGGTCTCGAAAACCGTTGAGCCGCAAGGCTCCGAGGGTTCGAATCCCTCTCTCTCCGTAAAGAAAAAACAAAATAAAAAAGCAGGTGAATGTCAGCGATACCTTGTAAACATTTCCCGATAATGCTATTGTAAAACCTGGCAACAGGAGAGATGTCCGAGTGGTCGAAGGTGTACGCTTGGAAAGCGTATGTGCCCGAGAGGGTACCGAGGGTTCAAATCCCTCTCTCTCCGAAACTGGTTATAAATCCCACTTTTATTGTCTTTATCTCAAATGCCCTGAATTCCAGATCGAGTTTGCAGCCCTGTACCGGCAACGGCTTGGGATTGTCTTCCAGCATATCGGTTTCTGCCGCAGAAACAAGACCTAATGAAAAGTGTAAGCTGGTCTGGCATTTTCCGCCAAGACTTTCATATAATCGCATTATTAGCTCGTTGTCGTTGCCGTTCTCTGGAATTTTTATACATTCAATAATTACGGAGTTTCCATCAACGCTGCAAAGAGATTGTGTTTGCAAAATACCGCAGCCAAATAACGCTGTTGCGGGAGAATTCAATTCGTATGCGGAGCGAATAACGCCGGAATTGCCAAAGTGGCCGTTAAAGGGCAAAATCGAATAGGTGAAGTATTGTACGCCTCTGTCTGCTTCGGGATCGGGCGCAATGGGAGAACGCAGGAGAGTAAGACGCATCCTGCCGCCTTCGACATCGTGGCCGTATTTGCAGTCATTTAGGAGAGCAATGCCGCCGCCTTCCTCTTCCAGAGAAATCCACTTGTGAGCGCAAATCTCGAACTTGGCGCGATCCTGCATCAGGTTACGATGGGTGTTACGCCATAAATGGCCGTATTGCACCTCACAGCGCACCTGAGTTGCGTTAACAATGGCAGTATCAAATTCAGCCTTGAGCAGACGCCACTTTTCGTGCCAGTTTACCCTTGTCTCAAAATCGATACGGGGATTTGTAGCATAACATACCATATCCTGAACCAGCTGCGAAACATCGCTGAGCTTGTAGATACGGCGCAAGCGGAAACAAACCGGCCCGTCGGAAGTTACTTCCGTTGAAACAAGCTCTGTTTCCTGCTTGATATGTTTTGTCCAATCAGCATCGATATCCCAGGCATCCCAGAAAACCGGCACATCTTCGGCAGTTATTAAAGCGTTTAAAGCACCGCCCGGTGCGACAGTTTCACATTCCCGCCTTTTGTCAAACAAGCTGACAATTCTGCCAGCCGCATCAAACTTAATGGCATAAAAAGGAGTTTCAAGGATATTGTTATTCCACACAAATGGGGATAGAGGTTTTTTGTCAAAATGTTTAACAGTTGAATAACTTGCCCAGCCCAAAGATGGAGCTTTAACAGCAAATGCTGCCTGTTTTTTTCCTTCGATGTCTGTGTATTGCTGCAGCGGAAAAACTTCTCCTTCTGCGTCGCAAAGGGCTGCCGGCAGGGGATTTGCCTGATCTTCGTGAAGTTTTACAACAGGAGTGTATTCCCATGACAGGTTGTTAAAAACAGCAACAGTTTCGCAGCCAGTTTCAAGACCGGCAAGATATTTCTTTGAATCATTGTTAATTCTGGCAAGCGAGTAGAGCATTGCACAGTAATCCGCTTCGGCTTCGGTATAGACTCGTGTTATCGATGAGCCTGGGATAATGTCGTGGAATTGATATGTCAGAATACGCTTCCAATAATCAAGGAGTAATTCATTTATTATCGCTCCTGGTTTTTTGCCGTTTTTAATCAAAGAAAAAGCACATAAAAATTCCGCATTACGAAGAGCAAATTCCATTTGGCGGTTATAGCGCTTGGTGCGGGATTGGGTAGTATATGTTGCACGATGAAGCTCCAGATACAATTCTCCGCACCATTGCGGGAAAGCAGCTTCGTCATCGTTAAAAATTTCTGCAAGAGCAGAGCTGATTGTCTTCCATGCAGTGCGGGGGCAGCCTTCCATGTCTGCCAGACGGCGCGCCATTTCAATGTCGGCACGGAGTGTACCGCCGCCGCCATCTCCTTCGCCAATGGATTTAACGCAGGCAGATTGAACTTCCTTGTGCTGCACCGAAGTCCAAATGTCGTTTAACTCTTGTGGAACAACCCTTCCGTTATAACCAGCGCCAGAACCAAGTGTGGAAAGAAAATGCGCTTTAACACCTGTACCGTCAATGCCCCGCCAGATAAATGTTTCGTAGGGGAAACGGGTGGTATCATTCCAGTTGATCTTGCTTGTAACAAAATACTTAATGCGGCAGCCTGTCATGATCTGCGGAAGCGCTGCAGCATATCCAAACACATCAGGCAGCCACAGGGTGTCCGCTTCGTAATCCAAAAGTTCTTTGTTTACTTTTTTTCCTACAAGGAATTGCCGTACAAGGCTTTCTCCAGAGGGAACATTGGTATCCGCCTCTACCCACATGCCGCCGTTGGGCTCCCAAGTTCCGTTTTTATATGCTTTTTTTATCTCGGCAAAAACTTCTGGGTACTCTTTATGGATTATTTCAAGCTGACAGGGCTGGCTTTGTAAAAAGATAAACTCCGGGTACTCCTTCATAAACCGGATCATGTTAATAAAAGTTCGTGCTGTTTTACGTTCTGTTTCTTCGATATGCCACAGCCAGGCATGATCGATATGGGCATGGCCAACCAAATGAATAGAGGGAACGGTGGGACTGTTCTTCAGCGCCAAAAGCGGAGTTAGAATTTGCAGAGCTTCAGCCGACTGCTTTTCCAGTTCATCGCCGCCGGCGTTTAGGCTTACAACAGCAAGCGTTTCGGAAATACCTTTGAGTATTTTCGCTTTACGCATTGAATTGGGCTCTGCGATTTCTGCAGTTTCGTACAGTGCGCGAATATCGTAAAACAGTGAATGTACTGCTTGCCGGCGCTCCACAAGACTGCCGCCTTCAAAGGTATTTGGAAAAGCGGGAATGGTTTTTCCGATGTTTATTACAACAGAAGAGCCTTCGAAGGGCCCGCAGCCGCTATATTGATGTCCCGAATACGATTCAAGATGCAGGGTATGGTCTTTTCCATCTGCGTCAATGCGGATTTTTTTATGGTACATATTAAATGCACCTGCCGGTTTTCCATCAATAAAAGCAAGTGAATCGGCGTTAGGTGTAACACTTAAAAAAAGGGCTTTGCCGCTCAAGGGGGCATGGTATATGGTGCGAAACCAGAAACATTTCCAGTCTTTGCCCCACGGAGCAGGTGTTTCGATTTTTTTCCATTTGGCGTTTTCCGGCGGACTGCGGTATATTTTGTCTGCTTCAAACATTTCAAACCTAAGATCTGCTATTTTTTTGTAGGCGTTTTTTTCCAGTAAATCCAAATACTGCTTAATCCGTTGTTCAACTTTTGGTATCAACATAATAGTTCCCTCGTAAAAAATATTGTAATTTGCTGCTTAATTCAAAAATAAGCATATTCCTGCATTTAGTCAGCTGAAATATGCTTTAAATCTGTATTGAGAAAAACATCAATTTGACGCTGGGCTTCGGCAATTATTCTGCGTATGCCCTTTCTTTCAAGTTCGGCAATTAATACAGGAAGATTTTCATCGGGGTTGGCTGCGCCGGTTTTAAGATCGAAGTTGAATCTTTCCCAAGTATTTCTGCAGTTTATAACTTCTGCTTCTACACGGGTTATATCAAATGTAAAACCAAGCAAATACGAAGAAAAAGCGGTTTCATTCAGATAACGCACTTCATCCCAGTATCCTACAGGGACTGTATTTTCCGGTGTAAGAATAAAATAATTTCCTATTTGATAGTTTATAAGCGGCCAAAGATTATTAAGACGATGAACTGCTCTTCGGCCATCTTCCATGTATACATATTCAAAATGTTCACCTTCTATGCCGTAACTCATCATGTCACGGAATACCGGATCGGTATTGACCAACTGCAAAAGCTTAAGGGCCTCTTCCTTGTGCCTGGAATTGATGCTGATACTGTTAATGGAACCCTGAATGGATGTGGTCGAAAAAAGCGGCCCAAAATATTGGACAGGAATATATCTTATTTCTTTGTTAAGAACATTTCTGCCTGCTCTGTTGGCGTTATCCGAATATGCCCTTGCAACACCAGGCCACGCCTGGGATGTAAAAAACGGCCGGTGGTTTTCTGGAACAGAATAAGTCATGTTGGCATCAGAATTGATAATTCCGTCTTCAAACCACCGGTTTAAGTATCTGTATCTTTCAATCACATCAGGCTGTTCAAGGGTAAGCACTACCCGTGCAAGCGGATCATCAAATTGCACACCCAACACTGGCAGCATGGCAGTTATTTCAACATAGTTTGTAAAAACCAATTCAGCATCGTTTCTGCTCATGTTATACGGAAAAAAACGGGGAGATTCTACATATACTTTCATTGTTCTAAAAATAGAATCCCAATTTTCCCAGGAGTTATCGGTAATATCAAAATCGATTTTTTCTGTAATTGATGCATCCCAAAAAACAAATTGAGTTGCCGCAGAATCCTTGTAAGTTGGAATACCAAATATTTTCCCGTCCAGCGAAACGCCTTTCCATAATTCTTTGGGCATGCTGTGGTACAATTCGGGGACAACATCCATCAAAGTGGAAAGGTCTGCAAAAGCTCCCAGTGTTGAAAAATGGGTAAAGACATTCACATCGGTAAACATAATATCAAAGTATTCGCCGGTATTAATCATCGCGTTAAAACGCTGTGACGAATTACCCCATGTTCCCTGTCTAATTTCTAAGCGTACGCCGATTTTTGCTTCGGTATATTCGCTTAGCTGTTTGGAGAACTGAGGCAGAAAAACCGAATTGTTGCCAATTTGCCACCAAATAATGACAGGCACATCGGATCTTCCGCTGCCGGAACAAACGTTTAACATTAATACGCATAGAAGAACAACAGGGATAAACAAAAAAGAAACCTTTTTTCTACTCATAACTTTAACCTTTTATGGCGCCTACGGTTAAACCTGACACAAAATACCTTTGAAAAAACGGATAGGTACATGCTATCGGTATTACCGCTATGACAACAATTGCCATGCGGGCTGCTTCCCGGGGCATGGCTGCAAGAATTTCCTGCGCACCTGGACCTAAGTGAGCAATATTTTGCATAAGAAATTCCATGTCGTTTAGTATTCTGCTTAAGTAAGCCTGCAAAGAGTACAATGCCGGATTGTTAATATACAAAAGTGAACTAAACCAGTCATTCCAATAACCAAAGCTTAAAAACAGAGCAATGGTTGCAAGTACAGGTTTAGAAAGCGGCACAATAATCCTAAAGAAAACAGTCAATTCCGAAGCGCCGTCAAGATTTGCCGATTCGATCAGTGAGTTGGGAATTGTTGCCCGAAAAAATGTTTTGCAAACAATTATATTAAACGGCGAAACTGCAAGCGGTAAAATGAGCGCCCATATTGTATTGCTCAAACCCAGAAAATTACCGATTATAAAATACGTTGCTACAAGACCGCCGCCAAATACCATTGGTATAAATACATACCATGTAAAGAATTTTTGCAGCTTGTACGACTTGCGGGAAATAACATAACCCATTAAGGCATTAAGCAATACGCCAAGTATTGTTCCCGTAACTGTAACAAAAACAGAAACTCCAAAAGCACGAATTACATCTGGGCCGTCCAAAAAGATAAAACGATACCCATCCAGTGAAAATTCTTTGGGAATAAACCGGTAGCCATATTGAGATAAACTTGCTTCCGAGCTTAGCGAGATTGATATAATCAACAGCATGGGTGTTACGCAGATCAGCGCAAGAAGGAGCATCAGCATATTAAAAATATTATTGGTACGGCTTTTTACACGCAGATAACGGTTAGCGCCATCAAATTTTATATCCGTCATTTTTTCTCCTAATTAAATCATTGCCGAATCAGGATCAATTTTGCTGACAATCCTGTTCGCCGTTAGAGTCAATACAAAGGCCGTAACGGACTGGAAGAGCGCTGCCGCTGCGGTCATGCCAAGTGGAGTAGCGGGACTCATTAGTTGCCTGTAGACAAAAACATCAAGCGTTGTAAC
>JAITFY010000158.1 GCA_031281025.1 Treponema sp.
ATGTTATTTAGGACTTCCGCTGTGCCAAAACATTTTGCAATTTCTTTTACTTCCAGAATAATCATATTACGTCCTAAAATAATTCAATCGTTTTTCTATATGCCCAAAGAAAATTGTTAAAAGTCCAACAAACAGCAAATAGAATATTCCAGTGTAGAACAATGGCCAGATAAAACCCCTTGACATCATAAATTCCGCTTCTCTGATGATTTCTACAACCATGATAACGCGCGCTAAAGCCGTGTCTTTGACAAGTGTGATAACTTCGTTGGCGGTAGGCGGAATTATACGTTTAATAACCTGAAGGAAAATTATACGAAAGAAAACCTGCGGCCTTGTCATGCCAAGTACCTGGCCAGCTTCATATTGGCTGTGGGAAATGCTTTCTATTCCGCCTCGGTAAATCTCGCTAAAATAGCAGGCATAGTTAAAAGAAAATGCGATTAACGCCGCATTAAACCTTGCTGCCATAGGTGCGCCAAAAAGCATACCCGGCACATAATAGATGATAATAACCTGCAGCATAAGGGGAGTGCCGCGAACTATCCAGACAATGACTTTTACAAACAGTCGCAATGGGGTGAACTTTGACATTGAACCAAATGAGATCACAAGCCCAAGCGGCAGAGAAAATACCAGTGTTAATACAAACAACAAAAGTGTAGTTTGAAACCCACCCCATAGTACTGCAGTTACATCTAAAAAACTCATTAATTATTAGAATTGTCCAAAAGTTCTGTCTATTACAAGTCTTTCATCAAGTTCGTATTTTTGCGCAATCTCAAGAAGTTTGCCTTCTTCGTACAATTCCAGCATAGCCTGATTCACTCTGTCTCTGAGAGGATCGCCTCTTCTAAAACCAATGGCAAATACTTCGTCTCCTAAATCAATGGCTGCAATTACAAGGTCTGTAAAATCTCCGGAACCTACTATTTGCTGTGCTAAAATAAAATCGATGATTGCTCCGTCTGATGCTCCGGCTTTAACTTCCATAAAAGTATTTATTTGTGCAGGCGCGCCAATTACATTGCCAGTTTCTCCTACAAGCCTTGCTGCTTTGGTTTCACCAGCCGATCCTGCTTCCACTGCGATTGTTTTGCCTTCCAAAGATTCCATCGATGTGAATTCTCCGGCTCTTTCTTCTCTGACAACTACGCTCTGTGTGTTCAGCATGTAGCTATAACTCATATCGCATAAGTTGATTCTTGGCGTACCATCTGGTTCATTGGCAGTTGCTGTAAATCCGTTCCAAATAGCGTCGATGGACTTGGCGTCCAGTTCGATAAATTTGTTTGCCCATTCAATAAGTTGAAACTCTACTTCCAGACCAAGTTTTTCGCCGACAAGCAGAGCAAATTCCGTGTCAAAACCAGTCCAGTTTCCTCTTGCATCCCTGAAATTCATCGGCTCATACTCGGTAACTCCGCAAATTAGCTTTTCAGCGCTTTTTCTTTGACATGATGTAGAAAAAACCATGCCTGTCAGCAGAATAACTGCCAAACCAAGATAAAAAAACTTTTTCATAATACTTTTTCTCCTTATAAATATTATATATATTTTTTATGATTACTTATTCTATCAAATTTACATTGCAGGTACAAGGGTGACAGGTATCATTTTTTTGTTGTATAATACCCTCATGTTACCAAAACTTATTAAGTATATCCTAACCGAAACTCCGCAGTCCCAGGAAATTGAAATATACGGCTGGGTCAGAACAAAGAGAGACATGAAAAACCTTGTCTTTGTAGAAGTAAACGACGGCTCTTGCTTTTCGAACATTCAATGCACTTTTGATCGCGGCGCGGGACTAAACGCACAAACAGAGGAAACCCTTGTCTCCTTAACCACAGGCGCGTCCGTAAAAATTAACGGGAAACTCATTCCCTCTCCAGCTTCGGGGCAGGCTGTGGAAGTTGCCGCTTTTGCGCTTCTTGTATTGGGGCAGGCTCCCGCCGAAACAACGGACGATATACAAGGTTATCCTCTCCAAAAAAAGAGGCATTCCCTTGAATTTTTGCGCGAAATTGCGCATCTGCGTCCGCGTACCAACACATTTGGCGCAGTGGCGCGCCTTCGCAGCCACATGTCTTATGCGGTACACCGCTACTTTAAAGAGAGGGATTTTCAATACCTTCATACGCCTATTATCACCGCAGGAGATTGTGAAGGCGCGGGCGCAATGTTTCAGGTAACAACAATGGAACCGCAGACAATAGCCAAACAATTTAAAGCCGGCGCTTTGGACGGCGGAATCGACTGGACAAAAGATTTTTTTGGCAAAAAAACCTTTTTAACGGTTTCCGGCCAGTTGGAAGCCGAAACTTACGCTATGGCTCTTTCGCGCGTTTACACATTCGGGCCTACTTTTAGGGCGGAAAATTCCAATACAGCACGCCATTTAGCGGAGTTCTGGATGATAGAACCAGAAGTTGCATTCGCCCAACTGGAAGATAACATGGCGTTAGCCGAAGATTTCTTAAAAAATATTATCAATTCTGTGCTTGAAGAATGTGCCGGAGATCTTGCTTTTTTTGATGCCCATGTAGAAAAAGGATTAATCGACAATTTAAAGCAAGTAGCAAACGCCAAGTTTTTACATATCACCTACACTGATGCAATTAAAGAGCTGGAAAAAGCTGCAAGCGCCAACAAAGGGCTTTTTGAATTTGAACCGCGCTGGGGCTGCGATCTGCAAAGCGAACATGAAAAGTTTTTGACAGAAAAAATGGCAGGAGGCCCTGTAATTGTAACTGACTATCCAAAAGAGATAAAAGCATTTTACATGAAGATGAACGACGACGACAAAACTGTAAGGGCAATGGATGTTCTTGTTCCGCGTTTGGGCGAAATCATCGGCGGCTCTCAGCGCGAAGACAACCTGGAAAAACTGTGCAGCCGTTTAACCGGAATGGGCATGAAACCCGAAGATTACTGGTGGTATCTGGACCTACGCCGCTACGGAACAGCTCCCCATGCAGGTTTTGGACTTGGCTTTGAAAGGCTGATACAGTACGTCTGTGGTATGCAAAACATCCGTGATGTTATTCCGTTTCCCCGTGCTGTAGGGCATGCGGAATTTTGAATAAAAAAACTTGCGTATTTTTACTTTTTCTCTTTTTACCATTATGTCTTTGTGCGCAGTATTTTTATACGCCGCCTTTGTTATTGCCGTATATCGAGGATGCTCCCGAAATTGGCTCACTTGCGGCAGTATTGATTGACGCTGCAACAGGGGCGTTATTATATTCCAAAAATCCAAACAAAGAGATACCTCCGGCTTCGCTTGCAAAGCTGATGACCATACACCTGCTTTTAAGAGAAATAAAAGAGGGAAGAGCCAGTTACGACGAACTGATACCAATTACAGCAGAAAGCTGGGCGCAGAATCAGCCGCCTCGTTCCAGCCTGATGTTTCTTGAACCCGGGCAAATTGTTACATTACGCGAAATACTGCTTGGGCTGGCAATCCCGTCGGGCAATGATGCTGCCACTGCCGCCGCCTTGCGTCTGACGCCAACCATAAATGATTTTGCCAATTTAATGAGTGCAGAAGCCGCAAGAATGGGGCTTCGTGTTACACGTTTTGTTGATGCATCGGGATTTTCACCGCACAACAAAACAACTGCACAGGAATTTGCCTATTTTTGCTATCAGTACATTAAAATGCACCCAAACAGTATGAGGGATTTTCACTCTCATACAGTTTTTTCGTACCCATTGGAAGCCAATATGCCGCAGGGGCGCCGTACCAATACAACCACCATTACTCAAAGTAACCGTAACGGCTTGATTGGAACTTTCCCCGGCGCCGATGGCCTAAAAACCGGGTTTATCCCTGAATCAGGTTACAATATCGCTCTTACGGCAGGACGAGATCAAAGCCGCTTTATTCTGGTACTTTTAGGCGCTCCCTCGAATCAGGAAGGGGCGCGTATCCGTCAGGCGGACGGAAAACGTCTTCTTACATGGGCTTTTGACAACTTTAAAACCGTCAGTGTCGATGTTGGGCAAATTGAAGACGTAAGGCTTTGGAAGGGAAGGGAGAACTATGTTCAATTAACAATTAACAAAGAA
>JAITFY010000010.1 GCA_031281025.1 Treponema sp.
CATTTAACGAAAAATTAAACCATTCGGGCGATCTTCCAAAAGTGGTAAAGATTGATGATCCGCGTTTCATCAAAATTTACAAAACAACAACAATGGCTATTGCAGCTCCCATTGAATACGATCAGTTAATGAAAAAAGTTCCCAAAGGAAAGGTAACAACAATTGATCGTATGATGGCGTACATGGCAAAAAAACACAATGCAGGCTGTGCATGTCCCATGACTGCGGGGATATTTGTTAAAGTCGCAGCTTTCGCAAGCGAGGAACGTTTACATGGAAATCCATGTGGCAAAAACGAAACACCCTGGTGGCGAACGTTAAAAAAAGACGGACAGCTTAATGAAAAATTTCCCGATGGCATTGATGGTCAGCGAGTAAGGCTTGAAGCAGAAGGACACACGATAATACAAAAAGGAAAACGCTTTCTGGTAGAAAATTACGAGAAAAAACTGCTAATTTTCTCGTAGTTGATTCATAACGCTTAAAACGGCTTTTAAATTTTCATTTGCATAATCCTGTAAAATACTCTTTTCTGTGTTTGATAAAAGGGCATCCGCCTTAAAAAGCTCGTAGGGTTCAATATTTAAAACAGAAGCTAACTTGACCAGTGTTTTAGGGGAAATCCATGCTTTACAACGTTCTATATCACTTAAAAAATTGGTAGATATGTCTACTTTTTCGGCTAAAGCCAGTTGAGACAAATTATTTTTCAACCGGCAGCGCTTTATATTATTGCTTAAAATGCCCCTTAACTCCTGTTCTTCCACAACAACCACCTTCTACCGAATATTAAGACTAATAGCTTGACAAACGATCAAATAGTTATTAGCATGAAATATCGGTATTACCGAATATAATGGTTTTTTCAATTAGGAGGAAAAAATGGAAAAAAGGATTAAAATGAAGAAAAAATTGATTTTTCTGACATCAATGATGGCTTTTGTACTTTCATTGATGATGGTATTAGGAAGTTGTGCAATGCTTCAAAGACCCGGTGATATGTTTGTATATGACGCGGGTAACCTTCGAAATGTCATGCGAATAAGTGACGATAGCATTCCTAAAAGTTGGTTGTCAGTTTCATTTGATGGGCAACAGTTGTTGTATGCTGAACAGGAATCCAATTTTGATCCTGACAGAAATACCAATTTCAATACCAGTCGTATTATCTATCTTCGTAACGCAATGGTTTTTACAAAAACACCACTGGTTGATAGTTATAACTTTGCTCCGGCTTGGTACGAAAACGGGCAAAATTTTGTATACATAACAAGAAATCAAAACAATACCACCCAGCTTGTAAGGAGCAGCGTTACTGGCGGCAGAACATTTATTACCCGTAACCCGATTAGCAACGGCGGTTGGGATAATAATCCATCAATTCGTAATGATATTATCGCTTTAGATGCATTTATCAACAACCAGCGTCAGATAGTTACAGTGCGCGATAATGGTTCAGAACTAACTGTTTTGGGTCGTGGAATGCAGCCATCTTGGCACCCCACAGAAAACAAACTGGTATTTATCAGGGATGGAGGTATTTGGGAAATGAATACAGAAAATGCCCAAGTAACACAACTTCTTGCTGTTTCAACTGATGATCAAAGAAATGGTCTTGTTTGCAGAAGACCGTCCTATTCCAGAGATGGAAATTGGATTATTTTTACAAGATGGGTAAGAGTTGGAAACCGAACATTTCAACATTTGTTTGTAATGGATGCTGAAGGGAATCGCAGAACTGAATTAGCTGGCGGGAATGTTAATATTTGGTCGCCGGCATGGGGAGCAGGAAATGAAGTATTCTTTATTTCTAACGCTGGAAATCGAGATGAGATATGGTCTGCGCTGGTTACAATGCATTAATTAAATCCGGTTTTAGATTTTTTATTTCTGGCTGTATAGCTGGAAAATTTTTAACTGTGGAAAAACCACAAGGAGATTGTATGAAATACAACAATATAATTTTTAAAACACTAATTACACTTATAACGATGTTGACAATAACAAGCTGCGTTGGTATGGGTGGAGCAAACATTTCATCGGTGGCAAATGATATTAGCTACGATGTAGGCACTTTACGCAATGTGCAGAAAATCAGTGATGATGGTTTTGCTAAAGCTTGGCTAACTGTTACCAAAGATGGAGCATCATTGCTCTACAATGAGATTACAGTGGAGCGTATTCCAGGCAGAAGAGGAAGGGAAAATATCATAGATTTAACTCATACCAGTCGAGTTATCTTTTTACGTAATGCCCAGAATTTTATAAAAACACCAACATCAGTCGTGCTTGAAGACAGCCACAGATTGGTGGCAGGCACGGATGTCATTATAGCTCCCGAAGTTAGGTGGATTCCCAAAGGTATGGATATTGAAACTGCGGTTAGAATTCATAATGACCGCTGGTTCAATTTTTTTAACAAAATACCAGGAGTAGGTGTTTTTAATGACGATGGAATCAATTTTATTTATTCAGAAGCCGAAAGAGGAGCAAGACAGCTTGTAAGAGCTAATGTTAATACTACTGCTAAAACCTTTATTACTCAAAGGGCTGTAGGTGGAGAAGATGGTATTCCTTCTATTCGAGATGGTATTATCGTTTTTCAGACAACCGTCAATAATCAAAACCAGCTCTTTCTTATACGGGAAGATGGTCTTACTATGAGCCGCTCTAGCCGGCGTGCTGATGGCAGCGTTATGACCGAAAATGCTACACAAATAAACCTTGGTTCTGGTATGCACCCATCATGGCATCCTACGGAAGACAAAATAGTTTTTATCATGAATGGAAATATCATGGAGATGAATACTAATGATACTCAGCAAACACAGATATACGGAATTTCCAGCAGAGAAAGGCAGGAAGGTTTAGTTTGTTTGTTACCAAACTATACTGCCGATGGCAGACATGTTCTTTTTCTTAAAGGAGTAATGGTACCAGTTGGACAGGGAAGGCAGCAGCAATCTGTTACCCGAACGCATTTGTTTGCGATGAATGTTGACGGAAGTAATGTCACCGAGTTAACTAATGGGAATTTTAACATATTACATTATAGTGTAGCTGATGATAATCAAATATTCTTTATATCAGATGTGGGCGGAGTTACAGAGATATGGTCCGCAACAATTAATCTCTAAGCACGAATAAGGAAGATAATCATGAAGAAAGCTTTTTTAATACTTGTCTTTTTTTTAATGGCATTTGGAATACATGCTCAATCGACAATTATAATTAGAAGGGCGTCATCAAGCATAAGCGCCGGGTTTAGACTTCAGATTTATATAAATGGAAATCACAGGTTGAGTCTGACAAACGGCGCTGAAGGCAGAATCACTGTTCCGGACGGTGAATACACCATTGTAGCAAGATTATCTTCTTTAACATCAAATGAACTGCGTTTTAATATACGCTCTGGTTCAATGACATTTACAGTTACCCCTGTTTCTCCACAACAACTTGTTATTGAACAACAGTGGAGCGGTCAAAATACGACAGGTAATACAAATGTTCAAACAGGTTCCCAAGATACTTTTGGCCAATTGGAAAATTCAATGGAGCGTGCCGCCAGACAAATCGTAGGTAGTATTCCAACCGATTCAAGAATAGCGATTGTGTATGTTGCCGCAGACGATGACAATGTAGCCGAATTTATTGCCAATGAACTGGAATTTATTTTAGTGAATCAAAAGTTGACAGTTATCGACAGAAGTCAGCTAGACCGGCTCAGAGCTGAACATCAATTTCAACTTTCAGGTGAGGTGGACGATGCTCACGCAGTTTCAATTGGTAAAATAGCCGGAGCGACTGTAATAATAACAGGAGCTGCTACTGGCGATGGGCACCTACGCCGTCTTCGCCTTAGAGCATTGGACACACAAACTGCACAAGTTATAAGCGCTGCTTCTGAACGATATTAAAAAAAGTAGCCCAGTCACCGACCGCTTGTGCGGCAGATGACCAGGCGCCTTTCCGAGAGACATCACATCCGGCTGCAAGCAGCCAGATGCGTCCTGTTTATTATTGCAGGAGTTGGAGAACCGATTGACCTCTTTGATTGGCTTGCGCCAGCATGGCTGTACCAGACTGTGAAAGAATCATGTTGGTGGTGTATCGTACTGTCTCATTCGCCATGTTTGCATCGC
>JAITFY010000028.1 GCA_031281025.1 Treponema sp.
ATCCAGCCTGAAGGGTTTGCAATCGGGGCGACTGCATAATTCTCCGGCCCTCCGCGAAGGCTTGTAACTGCATCGGGGACGTCCCAGCTAAAGGCGCCTAGAGCTCCTGACTCATTCAGAAGGCCTGCATATCCTGTCAGAAAATGGCCGGAGTCCTCTATATGGCGGATAACAAAATCGGGGTTAACCCTGTGGCCGTTTATGAGATCCGCAGGCGTTGCTTTAAGCGATAAATGCCCGTGCCTGTTAAGACGGGCGACAACTTCGGCGCTGGAATTGTTAATGCGGGAGATGATGTCGTTTACCGTATCCGTTGAATAATACGGAATTTCTACCATTCTGTCAGAAGCGGAAAGCGTTATAACTCCTTCAAATCCGGGCTGCGCCTGCGCTACCATGCTGTTTAATCCGTTTATACGGTAAATGTAAGTTGAATCAAACTCTCCATTTCCAGATCGATCGTAGTTTCCGCTTATGTTTAAAACAAACGGATATTCCGAAAAGAAATTGACCCCTGTAGAGCCGTTTGCTCCGTAGGCTTCACGGTGAATCTCGTTTACAAGGTCTGTAAAGTTCATTGTCATGTTATCAAGGTTGCTTATTTCCTGCTGAATTGTAGTATCACGCAGTTCCATTAACGCCCCAAGACTGCCCCTTGTAAAAACCATTTCTCTGCCTGTATCACCCCAAAAAATATAGGGGAAGCTTTCGGTATCGACATCTTTTCGTAAAACAAATTCCCGGTGTTCTTTTCCCTGAACCAAAATAAGCCCTGATGTATGAACCATAAATTCATCTGGGTCAACTTGAGAAACTGTTATGTCAATTATCGATGACAGATGATCGACTAACAAATCACGTCTGTCCATCAGATCATTTGGATTATCGCCTTGTGCTTTTATACGCTGAATATCCCTGTTAAGAGCTGCGATTTGTCTTGTCAATTCATTAACTCTTGAAACTGTCATTTCGATATCATCGTTAACTTGGGTTTGCAATCGTGAAAGTCCGTGATAATGATTCTGAATTCCGTCAATTAAAGTTTTTCCTCTTTGAATGACTGCGCTTCGGAATTCGTTTCCTGCGGCATGCTGCGAAAGTTCCTGCCATGCGTCCCAAAAACTGTCCATCTTATTTCTGACAGAGTTTAATCCTGTTTCAAGGTGAAGTTGTTCCATGTCGTGTATATAACGATCACGCACTGTCCAGTAACCTTCCGCCGAAGCCTGGGCGATAATACGCCTGTCTAAAAGCTCGTCGCGTACACGTTCAACTCTTTCAACGATTACTCCCTGTCCAATTTGCCCTGCACTATGTGCGCGGTTAAGAGCGGGAAGGAAAATTGGTTCAAACGCCTGCATCTCTACTCTTTGTCTTGAGTATCCGGGAGTATTAATATTACTTAGGTTATGGCCTACAACGGACTGTGCTTTTTGGTGAGCCTGAACTCCTTTTCTTCCAATTTCCAATCCCATAAATGTTGATGTCATTTTTCTCTCCTGTTAAAAACTGCGGTTTAAAACCATGCTGCTCATATCGTTTGCAGATTGTATTCCTTCTTTGTTGTAAATTTTCGAGCATCTTTGCGGAAAAGCCATTGCAAAAAAATCATTAAGCGTAGACTTAATTTCGCCAACATGAGTTAAAAGCGCTTCATTTGCAATGCGCAATTTTAACGCTTCAAATTTGAGGCTTTGATAAATTGTAGTTAAATCGTTTCGTTCATTATCCGGCAATAGCGCAACCAGTGTATAAAAGACTCCCTTTTCGTCCAGGTTTTGAGAAAAACTTTTTTCATGGTTTAGGGTTTCACAAACGCCAAAAAGTTTTTCACGTTCTTTTTCCAGGCTTTCTAAATTGCTCTCTATCGAATTTAATGTTCCCAAATGGGTTTCAAAAACAGCCCATTCCTTGTCTGAAATTGCAGTTCGAATTTTATCCTGAACTATTACAGCATTTTGAATTAACTCAAATTCCTTAAGCAGGATATTCCGGCATTTTTCGTATATCATGGTACTTCCTCTTTTTATATATCGGCATAAAAAAAGAAGAAAATTACGCTAAAAAAGAGAAAACTGCCTGTTATTTTGCTAATTTACAAGATACATCAATATAGCCGCAGCATAAACGGAAGCAAATTCGCCGGCATTTCTGACTTCGCCAACCTTTACACCGGCTTTGTTGTAGGCTACCCCTACATCGCCCTCCGCCTTTACATGACCTATCCTGTATTGTTCGAGCTCCTCTTTGGGCGCAGACTTTATGATTGTACCCATAGTGGGTGATACTTTGTCATCTGTCTGTACAATTTTTTTATTAATTGTGGTTAAGACAATTCCTTCTTTGGTAACTATTTCTGTGTACTGGTATACGTCACCGCGGTCTTTAGTGAAAAAGCCAAAGTGTTCAGTAACATTTGAATAGGTATAGTCGGCTTCGACAAAGATTCTTCCTACAAAAGACTCTACGCCTTTTTTAAATATAAAGCCATCTTGCCTTTTGCCTCTATAACCATATTGATTATAATACAAATCTTCGGTACCGCTTAAAAAATTTACAGAGCCTATATTTTCACCGCTTGTTCCATGAAATGTAATGGGTTTTTTAGGCGCTTTTTTTGCTCTATCGTCTTTGATCATCTGCTCAAAATTCTGCCAGTATTTTGTATCGTCAAACTTTATTCCTTCCGTTTCTCCTCTTGTTATATAAACATTGCTTTTAAACGCATACATGGCAATTTTAATGCCCTCGGGGATTGTAACACCAACGAGCGGTTTATTTCCCTCGAACGCAGCATCACCAATAGACGGCACACGTTTATTTATGATAATTTTACTGATTTGATTGCCGGAAAAAGCCATATCATCTATTTTTGTATTCCCCAGGATTTCTACACCAGTAAATTGATTTTTTGCAAATGCGCTTTCTTCTATTTTTTGCAAGTTTTCTGGAAAGGTTATGTTACCGGAAAGTTGATTTGAGTGAAATGCTTCTTCACCTAAACCTGTAAGACTTGCGGGAACTATTAAGTTCGTAAGCTTATTGCCGTAAAATGCCCTTTTCCCTATGCTTGTAACACCATCTGAAATGGTTAGGCGCGTAAGTTCATTTTTCTCAAAAGCGCTTTCTGTGATTTTTGCAAGGGTTGCCGGAATGGTAAGCTCTTGTAACTTATTCTCAAAAAATGCTTTTTTCCCAATGCTTGTAAGACTTGCTGGAATGTTAATTGCTGTAATTTTATTTCCGGCAAACGCTGCTTCCCCCAGTTTTGTTAAACCTGGCGGGATAGTAAGAGAAGTAAGCCTTGAGCGAACAAATGCCGCTTCCCCTATTTTTGTAAGGCTGTCAGGCAGCGATAAGCTTTCGATGAAGTTTTCATCAAAAGCAGATTTCCCAATTTCGGTAACACCTTCGGGTATAACAAGATTTTTCAGCTGGTTTCGCATAAACGCTTCTTCGCCGATAGATTGTACGCCTTTGCTAAGAGTTATACTTGCTATCCTGCTTGCAAAAAATGCTTTTTCTCCGATTTTTGTAATACTTGCGGGAATGATAACATTAGCGATTTTACTTCTGTCTTCATTAAAATTGGAACGCTGCTCAAACGCACTTTCGCCGATGGTTTTAACACCGTCTCCAATAACGATGCTTTCAAGGTCGTTACTGGAAAAAGCGCTTCTTCCAACAGTCTCAACAGTACCCGGAATGTTAATCGTTGTCAGTTTATTGCCTGAAAACGCCCCCTCTCCGATAGATTTAACACTATCCGGAAAACTTACGCTTGTCAGTCCCCGTTCATAAAACGTCTTCTCGCCAATTTCCGTAACCGGTTTTCCCTGAATTAACGAAGGAATGGAAACAGCGGCGGCAGAGCCCACATAACCTGTAACAATAACCGTATCGTTAATTGTTTTGTATATCCAATCTCCGTCTTTTTGCAGTTGATCTGCATATTCCTTTGTCTTTTTCTCCACTTTTTGCTTCTCGGCATTATAGTCCTGCTGAAGCATAGTTTTATTGCCGCGGGCATTTTCATAATCAGGTAAGGCAAGAGCAGTCCCGCAAGTGTAGCAAAACAATTTTTTAACATCAACTTTGCTTGCGCAATTCGCACAGCATAAGATGCCGTTTAACGTAACAGGAGCTAAAATAACTACAGGAGGAGGTTCAGCGGCTTTAATAGAAGGCGCTTTGTAATCGCCGCCGGACGCTGCAACAACCTTTACCTTCTTGTCGAATGCTACCTTGTCCATATCAACTTCGTCGGGAACAACAGCGTCTGTAAGCTCTTTGTTATACATAAACGCCTTGTAACCAATTGTTTTAACGCTTGCAGGCAGTACTAAAGCGCCCGAAAGGTTATTCTCGCCAAATGCTTTATCTTCGATGGTGACAATTCCGCTGCCAAAAGTTAAATGTTCTATTTTGTTATATTCAAAAGCGCTTTTTCCAATGAAGGTAACACTGTCAGGAATGGTTACGGCGGTAAGCTCCAATTCATAAAAAGCTTCCTCGCCTATTCCTGTAACAGCTATTCCATTAAGTTCGCCTGGAATAACAACTTGTTTGTCCTTCCCAATATATTTGGTGATTACAAAACGGCCGTCTTCTTCCTTGCAAACAAAGTCCCCAAAAGAATTTTTTTTCAGTTCTTGTGCAGCCTGATATACATGTTCAGTTTGAGCTGTAACTGTTGTCAAAATCATTTCCCAGTAACTTAATTGATCTTTCATGGGAGCCATGTTATATGAGTTCATCACCATTTTGGTTGTGGCTTCACCCTCAGTGCCGTAGAGAGCTTCTAAACGCTCTCTTATTTCCTGTCTAATTTGTTCGATTGAATTACTCATAGTTTCTCCTTTGATTTATTATCGCACTGTAAAAGCAATGCTGTTGGGGATATCCAACAAAGACAGCGTTGCTATTCTCCATTCTTCTCCGGTGGGTCTTATAACGATTCTTAACTGGTATTGTCCCGGGCTAACCGTATTGGGAACAGTACAATTTATTGTTGATGTTGTTTGATTTCCTACGTTAAGCGAAATATTTCTTGTTCCTATAACTGCTATAATATTACCGTTATTGTCAACTAATGCAGCTCCAGCCTGGCCGCTGAATCTTTCTGCGCTGCGGTTTCTTGGTCTTACGGTTACGGCAAATTGTTCGTTATGAGATACAGAAGTTTTATCAGACGAAAAGTTCTCTAACACCAGTCCGTAACCGCCGCCCATTGCAACGCCTGCGGTAACAGTAAAATTAATTGCGGTTGGAACATTTGGCAAAGACAGCGTCGCAACTCTCCACTGTTCCACACCTTCAGGTCTGATAACCATCCTTAATTGGTACTGCCCCGGTCTTACAGTTTCCGGAACAAAACATTCCATTGTCGCAGATGATGCAGTTCCCCCAGGATTTCTCTGACCTGGAGTTCTTGTTCCGATAATAGCCGCAATATTGCCGCTATTATCCACCAACGCCGCTCCTGCCTGACCGCCTGGGAACACTTCTGTTCCCATATTCCTTAATGTATAAGTAACCGTAAACAATTCATTTTGAGGTACAGTAGTTCTATTGGAAGTAAAAGCCGTTAACCCAATCCCGTAACCGCCGCCAGGCGTTCCTGTTTCTGCGGTGACATTGATATTAAGGGCATTAGGAATACCATCGCCAATTGCCGCTCTTGAAATGACACTCCAATTCCCGCCTTCGGGTCTTATAACAGCCATCACACGGTATTGTCCCGGCCTTACAGTTTCAGGTACAAAACAATTTATTTCTACAGAGCTGCCCGTACTATGCGGATTTAACGCCGCACGGTTTCTAAGCCCGATAACTTCAATAATTCTGTTATTAGTATCAACTAACGCCACTCCCAATTGACCGCCGGGAAAACTATCCAAAGTGCCGTTGTTTCTTATCCTTGTAGTAACCGTAAAAAATTCATTCTGAGAAAAGTTTGTCTTGCCTACAGCAAATTCTGTTAATGCCATTTCCCAACCGGCAGACACTCCTCCAACATCGGGTTTAATATTGATGACAATATACTGGTTATGATTCCATTCGCGGTCGCCTGTGTTCACTGCATTAAGAAAATACCACCCGTCATGCCTTCCGCTCCATCCAAAGTTAATATGAAATCTACCGGTATTATCGTATCCGTCTATTACAAAAAAGTGATTACTTGTATCTTCTTGATTATTTCCATTACAAAGTACAGGTAAACCAGCGTCCAACTGCGCCCTTATTATTGCTTCCCATTCGGCGTCTGTATAAAATCTGCGGTAATGTTCCCGAATACCTTTGTCATATCCAAAATTGGTAGTTAATACAACCGACCATCTGAACTTATTACTGCCAGAAATAAAGTCTCTGCCACGACCAACTCCTGCATGGTATATCAATGTGGCTACGGCATTACGCTGCTGTTCAGTACTGTCTCTGCCGTCACTACGGTAACTGTTAAGCATATTACCCCAATCATAAGCGATATTAAAATTCAAGGACGGCACTAAAGCTCCGTTTCTCATTGTATAAGCCTCGCTTTGTCCCCTTCCCCGCGCCGGATGATTGTGAAACTTCATTATTTGTGTTGCAGCAACCAAATTGCAAAAGCTGCGATGCCCTTGAGGCAGCATATTTTTGTAAGGTGTACCTTGTCCCCACTTTGTTTGCAAAAGCGGCCCAACCACAGCGCCACGATGCGGCGTTTCTGTTAAAAGCGAGGCAAGTTCGTCATCACTTGGTATGATTATAACGCCGATGCCTTCCGCTTCTTCAGTTAAGGGATCGTCTGCGTCGTCTTCCAACGCATACTGATCGCCATCGCCACGCCTGGTATTTTCTCTGTCGCTAGGCTCAAGAAGCCAACCAACGAAACTATTGACAGAACCGCATCCTGTCAGTGAGAGCGCGGCTGCCATCATACAAATTGCAAAAAGCGCAAAAAAATTGTTTTTTACTTTCATGTTTATTCCCATGTGAGAATATTACCATAATTTGTGAGTATTTGCAATATTTGTTGTTATTCAGTTATCCCTGCACCCTATTAATAAACCCGCTTTTGTCGCTGTTCCCAAAAAAGGCGGCTCCTGTTACAAGGGTATCCGCTCCTGCGGCTTTGGCAAGTTTGGCTGTTTGTTCGTTAATTCCGCCGTCTACCGAGATACGGAAATTTAACTTTGCTTTTTCCCGCATAGCCGAGAGCTTTTTAACTTTTTCCAAACATTCGGGGATTAGTGTCTGGCCGCCAAAACCGGGGTTTACGGTCATTATCAATGCTATGTCGATTAGAGGGAGAACTTCTTCCAGGACACTACAGGGCGTTGAAGGTACAATCGCAATACCGGCTTTTAAGCCTAAACTGCGAATTTCGGTTAAATACTTATGGCAGTGGATTTCCGCTTCATAATGAAAAGTAATAACATCGGCGCCAGCCTGTGCAAATTCCTGCAAAAAAACACCGGGGGTTTTTATCATAAGGTGGACATCAAAAATGGCCTTTGTTTTAGGGCGTAAAGCGCGGATAAGAGGGGCTCCAAAGGTCAAATTTGGGACAAAACAGCCGTCCATTACATCTATGTGAATCCATTGGGCTTTTGCTTCATCAATTTCAGAAATAGAAGCAGCAAAATTCGAATAATCTGCAGATAAAATTGACGGAGAAACAATTATACTATTCATCATTAAAAATTATACCTTGATAAACTGCTATTGTCAAACCTCAAAAAAATGATATAATGAACTGGAGCATAATGGAAAAAGAAAAGGCAGCCAGGCTTATGAAGGAAGCCTACGAAAAACTAAAAAACTCGGATGCCGGCGCTGCGTATGTTTTATTGGAAGAAGCTCTCGATTTTGATTATGACAATAAAGAAATCAAGCATGCGTTAAAATGCATTCACTGGTGGCTTGAACATATCAGGAGGATTGATGTAATAAAAAACCCATACGAAAAGGGCGCATATTTAATATCGATGTTTAGGCAATACTATGTTTTTCTTGGGCATTTAGATGAGATTTCTGTTCATACAGGATTTGAACAAAATGATTTTGAACAATGCCAATACGCCATTAAGTTTTTTGTGTACTCAAAAGCTCTCTTTTTTTTTAAAGAGTTACTGACAAACCCTGCCAATCAAAATGATCATGGTTTATTGCTTTTAACAGGACGATGTTACAAGGGAACCGGCAATTATGACGAATCCCTGCACTTCCTTGAGTGCGCTCTTAGTATCAAAAAAGAAGATGCGCTTACATTGGCGGAATTGGCGGACGTTAATGCCCTGCTTGCGCAGGTAAAACATGCAAAAGCGCTTTTTAGGGAAGCCTTTTTTATTGATCCTGCAAAAATAGATTTAAGAGCTTTAGAGTCGGCTCTTATTTTAAAGTTGCGTGATAAAGTGGCGGAACTGGGTTACAAAGACGAAAAATTAAACGAGTGGATTCCGGTTTACGGTTATATCTGGAAAGTTTTTACCGTTAAGCGTGAATTAAAACAAATGGAAGTGGGCAGGCTAAAACAATCCATTTTTACAATGGAAGCCGAACAGGACTCAGATCCAGTATTAAAGGAGCAAATAAAACCAAAGCTGTTAAATCATTATTTTTGGCTGATAGATTATTATGAAACAATAAACGAAAGTCCTTCAATTATAGAAGATACTTTATTAAAGATAAAAATTACTGATCCGGATATTTATAAAATGTATACCGGATAATAAAAATTACAGGAGTAAAAAATTATGAGTAATACTGAAACAACGGTTGCTCAACCAGTTGAACAACCAGCAAATACAAAAAGCGACCGCGCTGCTTCCCTCTTAAAAAATCTGCAGGAAACGTTAAATGAAGAAAAATGGACAAGAGCGAGTCTTGGTAATTATTCAACTAACCAGTTTAAAGAACTGGACGATATTCTTAAAACAGCCCGCGAAGAAAAAGTATTAAACGAATTAAAGAAAAGCTGCGATGATCATCTAACACACACAAGAAACAGTCTTATTGCATTATACCTTTCTGGCATGATTTCTCTTTCCCGTCAGATTATCGATGATGCCGCCATAATCAATCTTGTATCGATCTTTTTGGATAACCATAAATGGAACATTGTAAAATACCTTTGCGAAAGAATACTTGATTATGGCGAATCAAAATATGCACTGCGCACTCTTGCCGATTGTTACAAAAACGACAACGAAGAAGAAAAAATTTTGAGCGTTTGGGAAAGGCTGGTAAAAGCAGATAACGTAGACCTGGAAGAAGCGGATATTGCCAAATCAATTGCAGAACATTACGAAAAACATGGAAACAAAGATGAAACAATAGACTATTATAAAAAATCCCTTCACCGTTATATTCACAAAAAAAATTATGCAAACATAAAAGAAGTTTGGGAAAAACTTATCAGTATTAATTCAGAAGATATCGATTTCTTTTTGCATATTCAGAAAAAAATCGCCAAAACAATCAGCGAAGACAAGGCGGTTATTTTACTTAATGAACTTTACTTAAAATATAAAGAAAAAGATATTGATATCGCAATTAACATCATTAAAATTATTCTTGAATATGACGAAAGAGACATGCACGGACGCAGGGAAATTATTGAATGTTTCAAAAAGAAATACGCTTCCCACAGCCAGCTGGAAGAATATATCCGTGTATCCAATCTTTCGCAAAGTTATCGCGCTGTCCATCAGGCAATTGCAGATTTTGAAAAACACATTGCATTTGACAGGGGGAATTTTGTCTACCACCGTACATGGGGTGTAGGCCGTATTGCAAGCATAGTGGGCGACGAAATAACCATAGATTTTTCAAAAAAACGAGGACATTCAATGTCACTTAAAATGGCTGTTGATGCTCTTCAAACACTTTCCAAAAACCATATTTGGGTTTTAAAAGCAACTAAACAAAAAGACGACCTTAGAAAAAAAATAAAAGACAACGAAGCTAATATTATTTGGGCTTTAAAAACAATACTGCGAAGTTTTGGCAAAGCAGACATGAAAACCATCAAAGCGGAATTATCCCCTGCCCTGCTTTCGCCGGGAGAATGGACAACATGGAGTTCAAAGGCGCGTGATATTTTAAAGTCTAACCCTGACTTTGCAGTAAGCCCTGATAACAAAGATGTATTCATAGTCCGCACAAGGCCTGTAAGCGTTACGGAAAAACTTTACAACGAATTCAGCGCAATGCGGAATTTCTACGATAAAGTTTCCGCTATTCGTGATTATGTAAATAACAAAAATGCCCTGAGCGATTCGGAATTGTTTTCCGAAATGTTTTCATACTTTACAGGTTTCTTGCGTACTACAAGCCAAAATGCAGAACATGCTATAGCATCCTTTTTATTGATAAATGAACTTTCCGCCAATAAAAATTACACACACCTTAAATCTGCCATACATTTAAGTTTTGCAGATATATTCTCTAAAATAAAAAATGTTCCCGTTTTGTTTAAAAACTTAAAAGATACAAAACTAAAAAATGAATTTTTAAACAACATAAAACTTTATATTCCGCATTGGCCGGATATTTACATTAAACTGTTTCCTGTTTGTCAGATTGTTTCAATTACAGAACAGCTGGAAGAAGCCGGTTTAAATGACAAGCTTTCTATCTTATGCAACGAATGTTTTGAAAATTTACGCGACTTTAGAGAAGCTGTTATTTGGATTTACAAAACTTCCAGACACAAAGACTGGTTTAAAGCCGCTAATATTGACATAGAAAAACAGCTAATTTCTTTAATAAATATTCTTGATATTACCTACCGTGATATCGAAAACAACAAAGATACCGTAGAAAACAGGAAACTCAATAAAACTGTGCATAACATCCTCTTTAAAGATGGGGAGCTAACAACATTTATTGACAATGCCGACGAAGATACAATTACAGAATTTTTCACTTTTATAAACGGCGTAAAAGATTTAGACCCGCAGGATAAGTTAAATCTAAAATCACGAATTCTGGATAAAAACCCCAGCTTTAAATTCTTTGGTGAAACCGAAAAAAAAGTATCCAGAGGGCTTTTAGTCACTCAGTCCATGTACGAAGAAAAAAGAAAACAGCTTAAACATATCATGGACGTTGAAGTTCCGGAAAACTCAAAAGATATCGAATATGCCCGCTCGCTTGGCGATTTAAGGGAAAATGCCGAGTACAAGGCCGCAAAAGAAAAACAGGAACAACTTAATTCGCAAGTAGCAAAACTTAAAGCAGATATCGAAAGAGCGCAGCTCTTTGATCCTCAATCGGTTAATATATCAAAGGTGTCTTTTGGTACAAAAGTAGTCCTTTTTAACGAAATGGAAAGAAAACAGGAAGAATACACCATTTTGGGCCCATGGGAATCTGACCCAAATAATAATATTATTTCCTATCTTTCTCCGTTTGGCAGTGCTATACTTAATAAAGTCGAAGGAGAAAAAATGGATTTTGCAATTAACGAATTTGCCATAGAAGAAGAAAAAATATCCTATTTAGTAGAAAAAATAACGAAAGCAGACTTTTAAAAAAAGTTTAAAGGGGTTGAAAATATGAAAAGAAGCATATTTACAGTAATAATTCTTTGTGTTTTGTTTTGTACATTTGTTGATTGGGCTTTCACTCAAAATACAACTCCAGTAGACCTTGTACTTATTTTGGATTCTTCTGCTGCTATGAGTTCATCTTACGAAAATGTTAATAACTATTTAACAGGTCCTTTTTTATCGGAGTTTTTAAGAGTTGGAGACACTTTCCATTTAATTGCTTTTTCCGCAGCTCCAAGGCTGGATGTCGCACGTCGTGTAATTGGCGTTGGAGACGTAGAAACAATAATAGGGCGTATTTTGTTACAGTACCCTGTAGAAGTTGGCAGCAATCCGTCAGCTGCCATAACCTTCGCAGAACGATACATTGCTACTTTGCCTTCCCGTCCCAACAAGATAGTGCTTGTCTCCAGCGTTAGCGCCGAAACCAGCAATCTTGTTACTTCTGCAAGACAGCGTTTGCAGGCCAATACTACAATTGACTTTATACAGGTGACTCCAGGTCAGCCCCTGTCCAATCTGCCTTCTTCTGGCCGCGCTCAGATTGCTCCACGGACTGAACCCCCAACCACCATCGAAAGAACTGACGTAAGAACTGACATAATTGAAACGCAGCAAACAGAAGAAACTGATTCACAGGCAACGCAAGAAATCGAATCTATGGAAATTATCGAAACCGGTGAAACACAGGAAGGTATAGAACATTTACAGGAAGATGTAGTTGCCGGAACAGAAACCACTCTACCGGGTTTTCAAGTCACTGTTCCACAGGAATCAAATGAAAGCTTTGCATCGTCTTTTACATTTATCATTATTATCATAATCGTTATATTGCTTATTCTGGGACTTATTATTTTTCTGCTTACACGAAGATTGGGTTCAAGCCCCAATCGTGTAATGTATCAGGTTGCTTCTTCCGGTTCAGAACCAGAAGAAAGGTTTAAGGATCACAGTAAAGACCTTGAAAGTTTTGCATCAGGTACAGCCAGACGCACAACCCCATACGAAGACCGTCCTGTTAAAACCGATGACAGTAAAACAGTTTATATAAATCCATCCGGGCCGCTTGTACTGAATCTTTTTGTTGAAGAACAGGCAACAATCGGAAAACGTAATATTCACTCCCTAAAATCCGGTTATAACCTGACAGTTGGCGGCGGAAAATCCGATGATTACCATATTTTCCTTGTTCCTATGCCTTCGAATCTTGGAATTATCCGCAGAGACGGAAGCAAGCTGACGTTCATTCCACGCAAGCCTAAATATTTTCCGGAACTTGGCTCAAAAGAATTAAAGGACTGTATAAATAAAACCATTCGCATTGTTTCCGACAAAAAGTTTGAAATTCGTTTTAGGTTTGAAAAATACGAAGACCCGTTGGCTGCATTAAATCGTTTGCTCAATTCAATTAAAGTGCCGGGCTGATCAGGGTACCGTAACCTTTTTTCCCTGTAAGTTTGCCGTCTTTCATTACAAAATTTCCTCTTACAATTGTAGCAACAGGGGCTCCCTGTACTTCCATTCCGTCATAAGGGCTGGTTTTACTTTTTGAGTGTAAATCGCTATAACGAATTGTTTTTTTTACATTCATGTCAACGATTGTAATATCTGCGTCAGCGCCGGGAAGGAGGTTTCCCTTTCTGTGGTAGATACCCCAAATTTTTGCCGGCGCTTCGCTGCAAAGACGTACAATATCGTTTAGGGAAAGATTCCCTTTGTTTACTTCGTTTAATAAAAGCGGGAGCATAGTTTCCACTCCACAAAGGCCTGCCGGCGCTTCCCAAAGCGGAAGCGATTTTTCCTCTATTGTATGGGGAGCATGGTCAGACGCTATCATATCGATGATTCCCTCAGAAAGCGCCTGCCAAAGTCCATCACAATGCGTTTCATCCCTTAAAGGGGGATATACCTTATGTACTTCCCCTTGCGAATTTGTCAACAAAAGATAATGGGGGCATGTTTCTACAGTTACATCCGGTGTATTGGGCGCTTCGATTTGTCTAGCTTCGTCTATCATGGAAATACCGTCTGCAGATGTTACGTGAAGAATATGTATCTTTGCCTTTGAATGTATTGCAAAATTAATTGCAGCTTTTATTGCATAAACTTCGGATATAACAGGCCTTGCATAATCCAGCCAAAAACCATCAGGCGAATCAGTTTCTTTTTTTGCAACTTCGGTAAAATTTTGATTTATCTCGGTTGTTTCGCAATGAAAACAAACACGGCTTCCTAAACTTGCGCTTTTTTCCATTTGTTTCATCAAAATAGGAGGAGAAGGAAATGTTAAATCACCTGTAGAAGCTGCAAGAAAAACCTTAAAACCAAGCGCTCCTGCTTTTTTTAGTTCTTCCATTTCGCTTAAATTATCATTGTTTAAAAGCGCAAAAAGGGCAAAATCGATATAGGATTTTTCTTTTATTATATCAACCTTTTCATTAAAACGCCTGGCAGTGGAAGTAACTGGCATTACATTGGGCATATCCGCTATCATTGTAATTCCGCCCATCGCTGCCGAGAGGCTTCCGGTTTCAAAGTCCTCTTTTTCTGTAAGACCAGGATCACGGAAATGTACATGCGTATCGATTATGCCAGGCAGCACATATTTACCGGCTGCATCGTAAATTTCGTCTGCTGTATCGCAGCATTCCAACTCGCCGGTTTTGGCAACAAAACCGCCGCTGACAGCAATATCACATTTTATAATTTCTTTTACCGTAACCAACGCGGCATTTTTTATAATTAAATCGTAGTGCATATCTTTATAATAACAACAGTCCAATAATAATTTTTGCCTGAGCAATTATATAAAAATACATTATTAAAACAGATGCCGATATTTTGATTTTTCTAAATGTATAATAAGCAAGAACCGTATCCGAAATCATAAAACAAAAACATCCTGATAAAATAAGGAGTCCTGCAAGGCCTGGATTGAAAAGAAAAACCTGAAACCCAATAAGATTCATAACCACTAAAACAGTCATGTAAAGAATTACTGGAAGCCGCAAACCTTTAACAGGTTTTACAAGACGGAATACAACCATAGCCAATACAAATACAACGGGAATAAAAACCAATATAGAAGCAATATCTAATTTTAATGCAAGTCTTTCAAAATAGAAAAACCCAAGTATGTATAAAAATGAAGCAATATAAAACAGGTGGCCTGTTAAAAAAGAAGTAAGTCCAAGCAAAAAATTAGTTTTATTTTTTCCCTTAATAAGCAATACATCCCCAATCCACCCAAAAACAAGCGCAAAAACAGGTAAGAGGTATTTATTTGCTCCGCCGCTTGCGATATATGCAGCAAGAAGAAGCGGGACGATAAAACATTTACTAATCATCCTGAGTATCTTTAATTTTAGAATAATAGCCAAAATATGAAAGACACTTATAAATGCAAATGAAATAAATAATAGCTGTACTGTATTCATACATTAATTATATATTAGTCATAAAATAAACACAATCCATATACCTTTTCTGCCCCGCCCTGTTTAAGCGCCTGCGAGCATACTTCCATAGTTGAACCTGTGGTGAATACGTCGTCAATTACAAGGACTATATTTGGAGGCGTTTTATGCAGGTAGATACGCCCTTTTAGGTTCTCTAAACGTTCAAGGCGGTTAAGTTCTTTTTGTACTTTGGATCTTTTACGTTTCAGACAGCGGCAAATACAGAGAGCTCTGTTTTTTTTCTTTAACCGCTTTAAAAGATATTCAACCTGATCCCAGCCTAATTCCTTTATTTTTCCTGGTCTTGGCGGAACAGGTACAATTGTAATGTCCTTTAATTCACCTTCCTTTGCAAACAGCTCAAGTATTTTTTCTGCAAAAAAATCAGCAAGAAACAGGTTTTTTTTGAATTTATACTCTGTTAAAAGTTTCCGGTATTTCCCGGTATATGGAAAAAGCAGCCATAGTTTAAGAAAGCTGTTTTTTTCTGTTCCATTGCGGCATTTAAGGCAAGTTTCAATTTCCGAAACAAGCGGTTTTCCGCACATACTACACTTATTTTCCCGATTAAGTATAATCGAAAACCGGCATTTTTCGCACAGGCTGTACTGAATCTCGGCAGGGTATATTAAACTGCCGCCGCATAAAGCGCAATTTCCCGGGAAGAGAAAATGCAGTAGCTGCAAAAATATTATTTTAAAGATTTTCATACCCTTATATGGGTGTGCACATGCGTGGTGCTTGACCGAAAATAAAAGTTTTTTGAAAATATTTTTCCACGAATTAAACGAATTAACACGAATTATTTTTTATTTAATCCGCGTTAATCCGTGGTTAGTGTTACAAATCTACGCTTTTTTTGTCCTTGGAATTATCAGGTTAAGCACAATACCTACAAATGTGGCAAGAGCTATTCCGGCAAGTTCAAAACTTAAATCCTGGGTTATATTAAATGCAAGTTTTCCGCCGCCAATACCAACAACAAGGATAACCGAGGTTAGAATTAAATTACGTTTGTCTTTGTAATCTACCCCTGCTTCTACAATTGTTCGTAAGCCTGCAGAAGCGATTATTCCAAAAAGGAGGATGGAAACTCCGCCAAGTACAGGAGTGGGTATTGTTGAAATACCTGCGCCAAACTTTGTAAAAAATGAGAGTAATACTGCAATAATTGCCGCTCCTCCTATGACCCAAGCCGAATATACACGGGTAATTGCCATTACACCTACGTTTTCTGAGTAGGTGGTATTGGGAGGTCCGCCCCAAATTGCAGCCCAGGTTGTTGCAATGCCATCCCCTGTAAGGGTGCGGTGAAGACCTGGATTTTTGTAAAAATCCTGGCCAACTATTTTACTTGTTACAACCATATCGCCCAGATGTTCACAAATTGTAGCAAAAGAAACAATTATAAAAATCAGTATGGGAATAATACTAAAATGTGGAACATGGAATTTTGGAAAGCCAAACCATTCTGCATCTTTTACGACTTGGAAACTAATAATATCGTAACCAGAACCAGGAAAAGCAAGCCCCATAAAAAGGGTAAAAATATAACCGCCAATAAGTCCTATTAAAATCGGAATGGCGCTGAAAAAACCTTTTAAAAATATATTTGAAACAATAGTTATTCCAAGCGTTACTGCCGCAATGGAAAGTGAAACAAGACTATAATTTCCACTGGAATCGTTTGATGCCATACTCATGGCAACAGGTGCAAGGTAAAGACCAATAACAACAATTACAGAGCCAATTACAACCGGCGGCAAAACCTTATCAAGCCACCCAATACCTGTAAAACGTACAACAGCTGCTATAAAACAATAAAATATACCTGTAATCATTGCAGCGCCCAAAGCGTAGGAAAGCCCGTGGCTTGCAGTAACTGCTATTAATGGCGCAATAAAACTAAAAGATGAGCCAAGAAAGGCCGGTACTTTGGCTCCGGTACATAAAATAAAAAGCAATGTTCCGGTTCCTGCGGTAAAAAGCGCTGTAGACGGACTCAATCCCGTTAATAACGGGACTAAAATTGTTGCGCCAAACATTGCAAATACATGTTGAAACGATAACGGTATCCATGTAGCAATACTTGGCCTGTCATGTGGTTTTAATATTTCCATATTTTTCATTGTAGTTCCTCCAGTTATAAGTGTATATGATAAATTAATAATTGGGAACTATACTAATCAAATAATGATGGTGTTGTATTTTTTGTCTTATCTAATTTAGATTGTTTGATGCTTTTTACAGTTATATCGATACCGGCCTGCGCCATTTTTTTCCATTGACATAAAATATTCAGCGCTTCCAGTGGAGTCATCTGTTCAGTGTCCATTTCCTGCAGCATTTTTTCCATTTTTTTAACGTTTTCTATCGATTTTTGCCCATGCTCTTGCAACAATTCGCTTATCGGCTTGACCACACTCGCGTTAACCTTGCTTGCACCCAAGTTAACCGCCGTTTTCGTATCTCCAAAGGTATCTTTTAAGTCTGTATCCCGCTCTTTTAAAAGCGTCATGATTTGCCCTGCTCTATCCAGTACTTCTGCGGAAAGACCTGCAAGGCGCGCAACATGGATACCATAGGATTCTGCTGTTGGGCCTTCTTTTAATTTTCGTAAAAAGACTATTTTTTCTCCGTGTTCCAGTACTTCCATTGAACGGTTTGCCATGCGGGAATTTGACAAAAGCGATAACTCATGAAAATGGGTAGCAAAAAGCGTTCTGCATTTAATCCGGTTTAACAGTTCTTCGCTTATTGCCCATGCCAAAGAAAGGCCGTCGTTTGTTCCTGTTCCCCTGCCGACTTCGTCCATGATAACCAGGCTTTTTTGAGTGGCTGTATTTAATATAAAGGCGGTTTCATTCATTTCTACAAGGAAAGTTGATTCTCCCCTTGCAAGGTTATCAGACGCTCCTACTCTGCAATAGATTCGATCACATAAACCGATATACGCTTCTGCTGCCGGAACAAAACTGCCCATTTGCGCCATAATTGTGATGAGCGCTGCCGAACGCAGATATGTAGATTTCCCTGCCATATTGGGTCCTGTAATCATCGCAAAAGAAATTGGCTCATTCTTTTGCTCCTCATCTGCAGAAAGAACTATGTCGTTTGGGATGTATTCGCCGCGGCTTAAATGGGCTTCTACCACAGGATGGCGGCCTTCGTATATTTCCAGTTTTCCGCCCTCGTTTAAAACAGGACGTCTCCAGCATCTGACAGAAGCGGCTTTTGCCATAGACTGTGCAACATCAAGTTCTGCAAGACGGCGCGCAGCACAAGAAAGCACAAAAAGAACCTTTTTTATTTCTTCGCGAATTCCTAAAAAAAGTTTTTTTTCCAGGTCAACTACTTTATCAGATGCACCGTTAATTTCAGATTCAATATCGGCAAGACGGTCTGTAGAATAACGTTCGCCGCCAATAATCCCCTGCCGTCTGATGAAATGTTTGGGAACACGGGTAAGATTTGTCTTTGTAACTTCAAAGAAATACCCAATAAGACGGTTGTAACGTATTTTTAAACTTGAAATACCGGTAGTTTCTTTTTCGTGTTCAAGATATTGTTCCAGTATCTGCCTGTTATTGTCTCTCATTAAACGAAATCTATCTAATTCTTCGCTGAATCCTTCTTTTATTAAATTGCCTTCGCTTAACACAATCGAAGGTTCATCACAAATGCCGCTTTCAAGTAATTCCTGTGTTTTAAAAAGCATTTCAAATTCATTGTCTTTTATTTCGTCACTCTCAAAATAAAATGAATTTTGTTCGTGTGGTAAAATACTCTTGTTCACTTCATGAAAAATAACAACAGCGTTTTTTATCGCAAGCATATCCCTGCCGTGCGCTTTATCCATCGCCAGCCTTGAACACAGTCTTTCAAGATCGGGCAGTTTTACCAGCAATTCACGTAATTTTGCCAAACAATCCTGACTCCGATACAGTTCTTCAACTATATCAAGACGTTTATTAATTTTTTCCAAATCACGAAGAGGATGAAGCAGCCTTCTTTTTAGCAACCTGCGGCCCATAGAACAACGTGTTTCATTTAATACTTCAAAAAGCGAAAAACGTTCAGAGCCGTCTCTCTGATTGTAATACAGCTCAAGGTTTCGCTGAGTTGATTCATCAAGACCTAAGTATTCATTGTCGCGGTAAACTTTTATTGTTTTGATATGCGGTAAAAGACTTTTTGAAGTTGTATCAAGATAATCGAGTAATGCTCCAGCAGAGATTATCTCCGGGCTTCCATCCTGTAAACCGAAACTTTTAAGGTTTGCAAGCCCAAATTGTTTTTCCAGTCTTGTTTTAGCCTGTACCGGATCAAAAAGCCAATCTGCATGGCGGTTTAATACAAGGCCATTTTTAGCGCTATTGCTGCCATCAGTTCGTTCATAAATTGACATACAAACAGACGCAGAAAAACCTTTTTCTTCATCCAAAAGAGATTCCTGTATCAGCAATTCCTTAATGGACACACGTTCCAGTTCCTGACACAGGATTTGTACTTCTTCTTTTTTAAAACTTGTAGATAAAAATTCGCCTGTAGAAAGATCGATATACGAAAAAGAAAGAAATGAGGCGCAAGAGGCAAGGCACCCCAAATAATTAGCGCTGCCTTTATCAAGGAAATCTTCATCAACAGTGGTACCGGGAGTAATTATTTCGACAACATCGCGCTCAATTACCTTTACCCCTTTTGTTGGGCCTGAAAGCTGTTCACAGACGGCAATTTTTTTACCAAGTTTTAAGAGCCTTGCAATGTATGTTTTTGCTGCATGATACGGAACCCCGCACATGGGAATACCTTGACGGTTTGTAAGAACAATGTTTAAAAGAGCCGAAACTTCTACTGCATCTTCACCAAACATTTCATAAAAATCACCCAGCCTAAAAAAAAGAATGTTTCCTTCGTGTTGTTTTTTTAAACGTCTGTACTGTTCAAGCATTGGGCTGGTTTTAGACGCACTCATCCTATACCTTGTCTTTAGTTAAACCCTAATTTATCTGGACCTTGCATTCAAACTTTGAATTACCCTGTCTGTTATATCAAGTGTTTGAGTGTACCAAATAAGACTTGGATTATTTTGCAGGTTTAAAACAATGCTGAATCCTTCCCTTTCTGCAACTATCCTGATTTCATCTTGTACTTGATTTAAAAACGAAGACGAACGAGCGAGCTGGTTTCTTTCATTTTCCAGCATTGCAGTTCTTGTCTGATGAACTTCTCTTAGGTTAGCCTCTCTCCTGTGTATCTCACCTTCCAGCCTGATAATTTCATTTTCGTTGTTTTGTACTACTGCATCAGCATGTCTTGCTCTTATTTCCAGTATTCCACGTGTAAGCCTTTCAACTTCACTTTCAAAGTTTGCTACTCTTCTTTCGTATTCTCTGACAGCTTGTGACTCACGGAAAAATGCAGTATAAATTCTGGGTAAATCTACAACTGCAACCCTTGTTATTTGTTGTGTGAAAGCAAGACCAATGACAGAAAAAAACAACGCCGTAAATAAAATTTTTCTTAACATAAACACCTCTTAATATGCTAATACAAATGAAACTACAAGATCCATTCCCTTTCTGGGATTATTGGGATCTCCAAAAAGAGCTCCCGGCTGCCAATCTACTTTGCCGTCAACAATTTTAAAACGCTTTGCCAGGCTTAAACGAATTGGAAATTGCGGAATTGTAAAACGTATTCCGCCTCCGTAACTAAACCTAAGATTTTCAAAAGTAAAATTACGATCTCCGCTCTGGTTAATGCCAAAATAATACCCTTGTTCGCTTTCAACTCCTGCTGTGTCAAAAAACAAATCAAATGCCAATACGCCTGGAACAAGCGGGAAACGTAATTCTACCCAGCTGTCCAGTAACAATAAACCTTTTCTGTGAAACTCGCTGCTCCATCCCCGCCCAACAAACATGCCATCAACGGCAAGCTTGTTTGCCTCTTCTATAAATGGTACTCTGCCTTCTCTACGGGAAGGAAAAGGCTGGTTAAACAAAAGCGACAATCCAGTATGGAAAGCAAATACACATTTAAAATTCCAGTTTTCTGATACCGGCAAATTAAATAGTGTATAATAATATTGCAGCCTTGTATCGCTGCGCATATAGTGTTCTTTTTCATTATTTAAAATACCATGGAATCCAATACGCTCATATATATAGTAACCTCTGCTTGGATCCCAGAAAATATCGCGTTGATCAAGTGAAATTGCAAACCAAAATGAATGTCTTGGAATCCAAGTATTATTTCCGGCTCTAAGCGCAGGGTCAAAAGGCCTGAAGATTTCACTGTTGTATGAATTACGCAAAGCGCCAAAGCGCATTCCACCGCTTAGACCAAAAATACCTGCAGGTGTTGCCCAGCGATACCCAGAAGAAAAAGCAACGGATAAAAACCATTGTTCATAGTCCATAAGATAATCTCTTGTTGGAATCCTGTCAGAGCTTATATATTCTTCCCATGAAGAAAAACCATCAGGAAAAGCATAGTCTTCGTCACCATGGAAAAACGGAGCCTGATTATTCATTTTTGCAAGTCGTGTTGTATAAAAAGCGGAAAGCTCAGTGCCAAGCGAAAGCGGTAAACCAAAAGCCCATCGATGCAAGTAGTTTACAGAAAATGTTGCAGAATCAACAACAGAAGAATTTATTTCTGCGCCAAGTTCATTTCCTGTTCCGGCTAAATTTCGATCGTTCCACCTTAAAAGCCCGGATATTGGGAATGTGTCAGGATCGGCGCTGCCGGAAAAAGTAAGACCAAAAGAAATATCGGTAGTTGGCTGTTCTTCCAGACTAAATACCAAGTCCATTAAATTTTCTGTACTTCCCGGTAATGTATCAGGAATAATCATGGAAAAATACTGTAGATTAAACAAGTTTCGCATGGCTTCCATGATCTTTGTTTTAGAAAAAACATCGCCGGGTTCAAGAGGTATTTCTCTTAAAATTACTTCGTCCCTGGTTTTTCTGTTTCCCAGTATTGTAATACTTTCAATGTAGGCTCTGCCTCTTTCTGTTATCTCTATTGTAATTGAAAGAACATTTGTCAGGTTATTTGCATCAGGTATTCTTCTTATATTGTTAAAGATATATCCGTTTTCAAAATATATATCTGCAATACGCTGCATATCGTTTTCCAGACGAGTCATATTTACAATATCGCCAATTTTGGAATTAACAAGCCTTTGAAGCTGACTATCAGAAAATATTTCATTACCTGTAAATGTAATACCGCCAAACCTGAATTCATTGCCTTCTTCAATCATGAAGGTAAGTATCAAATTTGTTCCTTTGGAATCTGTATCAATAGTACGGGTAACATCCCTAACCTGCATATTAATAAATCCGCGGTCATGATAATACATTGTCAAAGCTTCTCTGTCTACCAATAGTTTTGCTTCCTGGAAAGCTCCGTCATTTAAAAGGGATTTTGCTTTTAACGACAGCTGGCTTCTTAATGTGTTATTTGAAAATCTGGAGTTTCCATGGAAATCTATTCTGGTTATTGTAATTCTATCGCCTTCATTAATATTAAAAATAAGATTTATGGATTGAGCTCCCGTAGAAATTTCTGAAACTTCAACAGTTACATTTGGAAAACCTTTTTCGATATATTTATTTATAATTGCTTCGATATCTACACGAACTTTTGACTGATTATGCGTGTCACGTACTCTGGATGTAATTACATCATTTAACTCGACGCGCCTTATATTTGAATTCCCCACAAAGGTTATCCTGTTAACAACCGGTCTTTCTATAACATTAAACCTGATAACAACTTCATTCCCGTCTGGCCCGCTGCGATGCAGTGATGGTTCTATCTGATCAAAGTATTCAAGCCTTAAAAGCCTGTCGGATATTTCATCAAAAATATTATAACCAAAGCTTCTTCCTTTAAAAGGATCCATCAATCCATCAAGTTCCGAAGCGGATATATTTCTTAATCCAGAAAACGCTATATCCCTGATTGGCCTTCCTAAATACCAGCTGTCATCAACTTCCTGTATGTTATTAGGCTCAGGAATCTCGACTATTAGATCAGATGTATACGGTTCAACGTCTTGCGCGCCAATGAAGGGAGTTGTCACAAAACTCACAAATAAAGAAAAAAACAATGAGACTACAAATAACCTAAATTTCATCAAAACTCCTAAAATGATCTACTCCAGCTTAGAGTAATCGAATTATCGTTAACCCACCAATTTTCGGGATGATATGGGAAAAAAGCCCATCTGATATTTACAAAAGGACTTTGTAATTCAATGCCAATATCAGGCTCAAGCCTTAAACCGCCAAAATAAACACTATTTTCATCATATTTCATTCTTAACATACCTTGTATAAACATGTCTTGTCCTATGTACTTACCTATAAAAACAGTCGTATTATCAAAATAGTTACCAACTCGATTACCTCTTATGTCTTCGTTTTCTTCGAAAGTTTGAGCAAATCCTCCTGTTGCGCCTGTAACAAACGCATTTTGAAGAAACCTGGATCTTATAGTGAACATGTCTAATCCCAACAGATTTCTTACTTGCCTTTCGAATTGCCTAAAAAAGACAAATTGGGTAAATATATCCGAGGTTGCAACAACCTGTGTTATAATCTCCGCTGTGGAGTTAATTAAAAAACGGATATCAGCATTTTCATCACTATGGATGTTAACATTATGCCCTAAAATAGAATATAGTTCAAGCTGGGTTAAACTGGGACTTGATTCAAATCTGGGAACAAAATCATGTAATGATTGATTTTCTACAATCATGGAAATGGTTACTTGCCCTGTATCTGAACGGTCGCGAATTTCGGCTCTGGCGCTGAATTTTGGGTCAAAATTGGTTTCGTTTTCCCTAAAAACAATGTTTCCCTGACGAATATGGAAACTCCTGTCAAAGTAGTATAGTTCCCCCGAACGTATCCTTACATCACTATTTACACTATATTGCCCTGCACGGCTATCCATGGAAATATAAACAACTGTTCCCATTTCCGGATTTGCCCTTAATAAAGGAGTTGCTAAATTAGGCCATAAAAATTCAACCGCAGAACCAAGAGTCACCCTAAAGTCCAAAGCTGAATGTATTGGCATATCCGTAAAAGGGTCTTCTATTTCAAAATTCATTATTATTTCATCCATATCGACACCAAGTACTGCATTAGTTGTAAATAAATCGCCAGTCATTTCCATCATGGGATCTTTAATATCCAAAAAATCAAAAAACATATTTATATTACCGGAAGCAGTTCCATTTGCTAAAAATCCTGCTATGTTCATATTATATGGTACAGGCCTATTCCTTGGCACAGAAACATCCAAACCTATATTTACTGGCCTCCAATTTTCAAAAACAAACCATCCATTAGCAATTGCGCTGCCCGATCCAACTGATACAATAACAGGACCAAAAGTCAATTCATATCCTTCTGCAATAATATTAAACGGAACAGGACGTAAATCATCGCCTATAAATTCCGGTACTTGTAAACGTAAACTTGAACCTCTTGCATTTCCAAAAAATTCCGGGTTAAATAAGGGGCCGCGGATATCGATATTTCCTGTTAAGTAACCTGCACTGATATTAAAATCCTGCGACCTGTTTACTATAGACCATAAAGATTCTAAATCAAAATAAAAATTATTTGTATTGGCATCGATAAAACCATTTTTAAATGTTCCAGCTACAGAACCGCGTATTGGAAAAGGAGCGGAAAGTCCTGCAAAAAAATTCCCCTCATTGTCCATATTAAGCCTTATCATGTCTCTGATACCGCCCGTTAATGACAAAAAGCCGTCACTTCCAGAAAATACAAATAAAAAAGGATCCTGATTTGCATTATTATAATGAATATTTTCAATTCGTAAGGTTCCATCAAAATTATTTATCGCATTTTGATAATCTAACCATGTTCCAGTTTGATTAAAATTGGCATTTATATTTATACTTCCCTTAAAGTCTTTTTGAAAAAGAAGTCCATCTAAATTTGCAACTGTATTTATTTTACCTTCCGAAAGATTTATTCTAAATTCCGGTAATATGGTTTTTAAATCTGCAACTAATAAATTAAGATTACTTACCAATAATTCTTCGTTATTAATGCCAATATTTAAAGAGGCATCTATATGACTGTTTTGTACTCTGGTTCTAAACGATGAAATATTTGCATTTGCATTAAATGAATTAATCGAATCCCAACTAAGGTTCGCGTCTGCGCTAAGCAGCATTGTTACACGATCATTAAAAAATCTGTTAATATGCATATTATTTATAAAAACCTGCATATTTATTGATTCATTTCTAATATTGCCTATTAAGGTATAATTTTCGCCGGATTCACGTTCGTCAGAAATATTTAATACTAACCCTATATTGGAAAAATTATTGCTCCACAAAAATTCTGCTTTTCCTGTAAGAATGCCAATAAAATCCGTATATAGGATTTCTTCAATACTTGCTCCATTTTGATTTGCCTGACCGGATATTTTAATTAAATCCATTCCAATTGGAGAATTTCTGTCACGTACAGAAAAATTATTTATATTAACATTCCAATTTTCTTTTGAGTTATAATATAAATTAATAAAAAAATTAAGGTAAACAATACGTGTTCCCTGATTAAAAACATTTAAAAATACCGGGAAATCTACACCTTCAAAAAAACCAGATGCAGAATTGTCATTTGATAAATTGTAATAAATATTAAGACCGTTTGGGTCGTGGATTATCAAAGTATTTCTGTCAAATATCTGCCCTTCTGTATTCCATGATAAACCTGCAAAACTGGCATTTACAGAAAACAAAAATTCATTGGGATTTCTATGATTCAAGTTTGCAGATATCAAGAATTCATTCTGATCGACAATAAATACTCCATCGCTTAATGTTATCAGGCTGTTTGTTCCAGATGCGGACAAAGTTCCAGTTAATCCATCTAAATCAAAAATTATATTGGGGGCGCTAAATAAAAAATTGTCAAAATCAGTTGAAAAAAATATTTCTGTATCAAAATAAGAGTTACTAAGAAAATTATTTAATACCAAATTATTTATATTTTCTGATTTTGTATTTGGGTTAAATAATCCCCATATATCATAAAATGATATCGAATTTAAAACCAAATAAGCTGCCAGTTCTCTGGGATTATAATTGTAAAAAGCTTCTAAATTTACATATCCATGATTAGATAAAAAACACGAAAAAGAAAATGTTAAATCTCTTTCGGACGGAAATATAAATAATTCAATATCACTTATCTGTGTCTGAGTAAACAGTATTTCGGAAGATGAAATCCGTATATCTTCATTATTATTGGAAACTGCAAGAACAGTACTAACACTTTCTTTTCCGGTTAAACTAAAATGATCAAAAACTATATTTCCTGTCGGCATAAATTGTTGTAATTCTATATTTCCAAATACCGAAAAACCTCCCTTAAAGAATCCCAATGCAGAAGAAAATATATTAAAGTTTTCGATTAATAAATGATTTTTATTTCCACTTACGTTTATATTTATATTGCTTTGTGAATTTGAAATATTGTTACTTGTTAAATTAAAAGAATAATCCATTAAATTATTTTCATGCCTAAAAAATAAATTTCCGGTTAAGGGCAGGCGAAACAATTCGATAGTATCACCTAGATGTTCAGAAAAAACAATGTTATCGGAAATAATAAAGTTATTTAAATTTATATCTGTAAAAAAATCAAAATTTAATGTATTTAACCTAAATAAATAATCATTTCTGTTTCCTGTTTGATATTTATTAATTGGGATATATGGATATAATTCAAGTACATTTTCCTCAAAGATCAACTGGGCTCTTGCTGGATTTATGGTAAAAAGAGTCTGAACAGCCTCGTTCCTGGAAGCAAAAGAACTAAAAAATGAGGCGTCTGCCCTTATTTGATTTTGTGCCGAACATGTAAATGAATATAAAATTAAATCTGTCTTTGCAAAAGGACTTGAATCCTGCGGGTTATTTGAGCAAACTATATTTATACCAATATCACTATTTATTATAATAGATTTGCCAAAAATATGTTCAAATACCGTATTTGCGTTAAACCTTCCTGCAAGAAAAACATCGCCATCGTTTCCAGTAATATTTATATTTAGATTATTTATTTGATATAATTTATTCCCGTCTTTAAGAGAAAAATTGCAATTCCGTACCAGGTAATCAACATCTGACGGAAGGAAATCAAGTACTCGCTGTATTGCTGCAGCTGCATTGGAAGGAGGATTCAAGTAAGATGAAAAATGCTTTAAAGTTTCCCTGTCTCTATCCATGTCAACATCTAAAGCCAGACTATCAATGCGAACTGTGTGTAAAAATGAATTGCCGCCTGACAACAATTCACGAATGGAAAAATGCAGTCTAACATTTGATACTGTAAAAAAAGCATCATTGTTTATCATAAATCTTAAATTTCTAATATCAAATGTTCCAAAAAATGACGGACGTAAAGATGAGTAATGTATTTCCATACCTGTAAAATCTTCGAGCGCTTCTATGAATTCTGTTTTTATTCGCTCCATTACCCCTATTAGTGCAGCTTGAAATGGACGTATTGCAATGGCAGACATAAAAATAAGCCACATAAAAATGATGGTTTTTATGTAAATCATGCGAGGAAGAGTTTTTTTTCCGTCCTTTTCATTAAATATAGACAAGTTTTTACCCTGATATTGCTTTTATTCTAATATTATAACACATTTGAGTGCAAAATGTATCATTTTGGCGGCTTGCGGCTAAAAATCTTTGTATTTTTCAGTATCCATGTTAAAATAATGTATGAATTATACATATTATTCAGAGAGAACTCAAAAAATTAGAACTGCAATGACCGCTTTGGGTATTGATCTTTTATTGATCAGCCCTTCTTCAAATCTTTTTTATCTTACAGGTTATGCATTAAACCCGGATGAAAGGCTTTTTCTTTTGGTACTTCCCAAAGAAGGCGAACCTTTTATAATTGCAAATATTTTGTATAAAGAACAGGTAAAACCGCTGCCTGTGACAAACCACATTTTTTGGAAAGACGGAGATAATCCGTTTTTACTTTTAAAAGCCGAAATTGATGAACAGAATATCAAAATAAAAACGGCCGCTTTAGAACCGCAAATTCCAGCGTTGTTTTCGCTGCCGCTTTCTCAAACATTCCCTCAAACCAATTTTGTTCTTGCCTCTTCATTTATTGATCCCATCCGCCAAATAAAGGACAAAAGCGAACTTGATATGATCCGCCGGGCATGTAAAACATCCGATCAGGCGCTTAAAGCATTGATAAACAAAGGCGCTTACTGGATTGGTAAAACCGAAGCGGAATTTTTCATGGAACTTTCTGCAGAGTTTTCCAAAAGAGGACTAAGCTCTTTTGGAGCGTCTGTTCAGACAGGTGTTAATGCTGCAATTCCCCATTATATTACCGGAAATGGAATTATCGAAAAAGGTAAATGTCTGCTTGTAGATTTTTGGGGACGCTATAATGGATATTATACTGATTGTACAAGAACTTTTTATTTTGGAACACCAGACAGTGAATTTAAAAAAATCTACGAAATTGTAAAAGAAGCTCAAGAAGCGGCAGAAGCAAAAGCGCATGTAGGTTATACCCTTGAAGATGTAGATTTGGCAGCCCGCTCAGTAATTGAAAAACACGGCTATGGAGAATACTTCACTCATCGAACAGGACACGGTCTTGGCATTGACGTTCATGAAGGCGATTCAGTCAACAAAGGCGTAAAAGTTCCGCTTAAACCGGGAATGGTCTTTTCAATTGAGCCGGGAATATACCTTCCAGGACGTTTTGGAGTACGCATCGAAAACATCGTAGCAATCACAGAACAAGGCGTAGAGGTGTTGCATAACTTTACGAAAGAACTTATTACTTTTTAAATGTTCTTTTGTTCTGTTCTGGCAATTATTTCGTTTTGTAAAGCTTCACTAAGATCATTAAAGTAATCTGAATAGCCGGCTACTCTTACGATTAAGTTTTTGTATTTTTCCGGGTGTTTTTGCGCTTCCTGTAGAGTGTCAGCGTTGATAACATTAAACTGTATGTGATGGCCGTCCATTCTAAAATATGTCCGTATCAGAGCCATTAGTTTTTCGATTCCGTCTTCATTGGACAATAGCGAAGGACTGAGCTTTTGATTAAGCAGAGTTCCCCCAGTTTTTAGATGATCCATTTTTGCAGCAGACATTAAAACGCCTGTGGGGCCGTTTCTGTCTGCGCCGTGTGCGGGTGAAATGCCTTCTGATTGCGCTTCTTTTGCAAGGCGTCCGTCTGCAGTAGCCCCTGTAACCGAGCCAAAATAAACATGGCAGGTTGTGGGAAGCATATCTATATGGTAGGTTCCTCCGTTTACAGCCGGCCTTCCGTCCACCAGGTTATAATACATGTTAAAACAACGAACCATTATTTCATCAGCATACTGATCATTATTGCCGTATTTTGGAGTTTTGTTTAAAAACATAACCCTTTGTGTTTCAAAGCCTAAAAAGTTTTTGGAAAGCGCTTCAAGTAATTTATTAATGCTTATATTGTTTTTGTCGTATACATTGTACTTAATTGATGCCAGGCTGTCGGTTAGTGTTCCAATTCCTACACCCTGGATATATCGTGTGTTATATCTGGAACCTCCAGCATTATAATCTTTTGCATTACTGATACAATCGTCTATCAGTATCGAAAGAAAAGGAGAAGGCATATATTTTGAATACAGAGTTTCGATAATATGATTGCCGGAAATTTTTATTTCGATAAAGTGTTTTACCTGTTTTTCAAATGCAAAAAAAAGATCGTCAAATGTATTAAATGTTTTTACGTCTCTTGTTTTAAGCCCCAGCTGTTTTTTTGTAATTGGATCAAAACCATTGTTAAGTGTTATTTCCAGTACTTTAACCAGATTAAAATAACCTGTTAGTGCATAACACTCCTTTCCAAAAGCGCCTGCTTCAACACATCCTGACGTACCTCCGTCACGTGCATCTTCTATTTTTTTGCCGTGACGAATTAATTCTTGAATAACAACGTCTGCATTAAATACCGATGGCTGCCCCATTCCTGTTTTAATTACCTTACATGCCTTATTAAGGAATTTGTCTGGATTTTTCCTGCTTAGCTGGATATTACCGCTTGGCTGAACCAGCTGCATTTCTTCGATTACATCCAAAATAATATAAGAAAGGTCATTTACACCATCTGCTCCCGCTTGAGTAAGTCCGCCAATGTTAATACTGCAAAAATCAGTATACGTTCCGCTTTCTGCAAGCGTAATACCTACCTTTGGAGGAGCAGGTTGATTGTTAAACTTTACCCAGAAACATTCAAGCAGTTCTTTTGCTTTGTCCTGATTAAGAGCGCCTTGTTCACATTCAATTTTATAAAACGGAAACAAATGCTGATCCAGCCTGCCAGGAGAAAATGCATCCCATGTATTAAGCTCTGATGTTACAGAAATATGGATAAACCAGTACATCTGAATGGCCTGCCAAAAATTAACAGGCTTTTTTGCGGGAACATGGCGGCAGTTATCTGCAATGATAAGGAGTTCTTCTTTTCGTGATGGATCGCTTTCAAGTCCAGCCAATTTTTCTGCTTCATCTGCATAACGGGCGGCAAAAACAATTACCGCATCGCAGCAAATAACCATTGCTTTAAGCTGCTCTCTTTTATCATAGCTTAACGTATCATTTAAAAAATCAATTTTTTCCAGTTCGTTTTCTATATCATTTTTAAAATCCAAAAATCCTTTTTGGTAGATTTTTCCGTCACAAACTGTATGTCCCGGCGCACGCTGTTCCATAAATTCAGTAAAAATACCTGCTTCGTAACAATCAATCCATTCTTGTGTTACATTGTTAAACAATTTATCACGCATGGATTTACCTTTCCAAAAAGGTATTATAATATCTTCCTGGTATTTTATGGTATCATCATCTACTTTAAAAAATACTTTTTCCCTGTCATTTATTACTTTAAAATCATCAGTGGTATGACAGCACAATTCCGGGTATGTCGGCGCTGCTTTTGCTTTACAGCCTTTTTCTCCGACAATAAGTTCGCCGTCGTAAATTACAACAGTTTTACGTTCACAGAGAGCTTTAAAAACATTTGCCCGTAATACAGGGATCGAAACTTTTCCTTCCAATTCTTTATAGACATCAGTTACAATTAATGCACGTTCGATTGACAATGCAGGAATCGAATCCAGACTTTGCTGTCTTAGTTTACTGACTCTTTCTGTCATTTTACCCTCCTTTCTTGACTAAAAATCTGCTGGCAAACAAATTTGTTATTTTCGGCATAACCGTGATTTCATTGTTTATTATATCAGAAAGTTCATATAACCTGTTCATTTTTAAGTATTTTTCGCTTTGAATATTATGGTAAGGCAAAAAATGAACTGTTTTTATATTATCAAAGTCTTTTATAAAATTAAATATACCGGTCATTTCCTCAACATCTGTATTAATCGATGGAATTATCGGGATTCGGATTAACAGTTTTGTTTTAGTTTGTGAAAGGCTCTTTAAGTTTTTTAAAATAAGCTCGTTTGATACGCCACAGTACTTTTGATGTTTTTTAGTGTCAAAAAATTTAAGATCATACAAAAAACAATCTGTAATTTCTGCCGCTTTTAAAATAGTTTTTGTTTCACAGTAACCAGAAGTATCAATGGCAGTATGTATGTATTCATTTTTACAACGCTCTAACATTTCCAAAAGAAAGTCCGCTTGATAAAAAGGCTCGCCTCCAGAAAATGTCACTCCGCCGCCAGATTGTTCGTAAAAAGGTAAATCCTTGATTATTTCGTTCATTAAATCCGAAACAGTTATTTCGTATCCAATAGTTTCTCTGGCTCCCGTTGGACAACTGTTGTTTTTTCTGCAGCTTATGCAGTTTATACATTTTTTTTTATTAAAAACATGTAAAATATCCGAAGTTAAACCTTCGGGGTTATGACACCATTTACACGATAGTGGACATCCCTTAAAAAAAACGGTTGTCCGTATTCCAGGTCCGTCATGAATTGAGTAACGCATTATGTTAAAGATAACTGCACTGCTCACAATGTATTTTTGTCTTTTGCCGCTTTATGTTGTTTCCAGACGTAAATACCCAATGCAAGACCAATTACGCCATATACCATGAATGACCGGAAAAATTCGCCGGCTTCGGGGCTTCCAAATACGGCACGTCCCAATTCCGGAGAAATGATTGTCATTGAGTTAAAAAGCAATACGCCTATAATGGCATTTTTTAAACTGGCACGGGAGGTTGAAGCTCCTCCAACTAAAAGAGCTGCTACAGAGAAGATGCCTATATTTCGATGTGAATCATAAGTTGCCAGTGTACCAAAATTCTGCATGAATATTATCATACCCCAGGCAGCAAGCACCGTAGAAAAAATCGTCGCTATAATCCTTGTGCGATCCACATTTATGCCGGAAACTTCGGCAATATGCTGGCTTTGCCCTACACTGCGGAAATCCTGCCCAAGTTTTGTTTTCATTAGAATATGCATGAAAAAACAAAGAGCTGCAATTACAAGAACTGTTACAAGCGGCGCCTGGCGCAGCCTCATTAATTCGGATAACCAAATTATCAAAGGAGAATTGTGCAGTGAATTGATATAACAAGGGAATCTTCCCCTCATACAATCGCATCCAGCAAAACTTGATCCTGCAAAAATTGCTGCAATGCTAAAAATTATTGCAATGATCGAAACAGCAAAATATATCCAAAAACGCAGACGGCTTGTAGTATCATGAACCTTTTTCCTGCGGTAAATGTGTTTTCTGATAAAAATAAAAACAAGGAAGGTTATCGCTCCTGCCAGAAGAAGGTAAATTGGCGGCACACGATAGATAAAGTCTAACGCATATTTTAAGCCGCCATCTTCATGAGCTCCAAGGTCTACAGAAACTCTAACTCCAATTTTATCAATGATAATTGGGTTTCCCTGAGTTACAGGAATTATTCCTCCAACGGCATATAAAAATACAAAGTTATAAATGCCCTGAGCGAAAAATCCAACAATAAGACTGGCAATCATTTCCTGCCCGCGCACCCTGTTATAAAGTTTTCCGGTTAAATAACCAAATAGTAAAGCAAGCGGAAACGATAACAAGAAGCACAACATAAGAGCGCCAAAACCTCCCATTTCATGATAACGAACAAAAATAATTGCAGCCTGCCCTGCCATTGCGCCTACAACAATGCCAAAATTAAGGCCAAGTCCTGCAATTACGGGAATAATAAGCGATAAAACAAGAAATGAATTGCGAAAAACACGATCTATTAATTCATTTAAGAAAAAGAATAATGGTACGCCGCCGGAAAGTATAAAACCCAGTACGGTAAACGACAAGAAAATAATTACAACAAGGTTATCTATTACAAAATTACGTGCATTTAATTTCATTTTTTTCCTCCGCCTGCCTGCATGAGCGCATAGAGTATAACGCCGTTTTGTACAACCATTCGCAGCGTCTCGGAAAGATCAGTACCTTCGAACAGTTCATTTGCCACTGGTAATGATGTTGCCATCAAACCCTGAAAAATAAGACCGCCTAAAAGCACATGAACAATTCTGGATCTTCTTACGGTTGCTCCTCCAATCAGGATTCCGGCAACTGCGGGAAAAGCCATCAATAGGGGATCTGTATATAATTGAGAATAACCAAAACTTTGAGCATAAACAAGAATGCCAAGCGCTCCAAGTACAGTGGAAACTATGTTTGCAAGAACTCTGCCTTTGTCAACATTAAGCCCGGCAGCTTCGGCAAACACTGGATTGGCGCCTCCTGCAGTAATTGCAATACCTGTTTTTGAGCGCATAAACAACCATACAAAAAAGCAGGCTATGAAAAAAACAATCAACAAACCTGTTGGGATAAATACACCTGCTACTGAAAAACTCATAAAATTATCCAATAACTGGTTAGCGCCTACAATATCCAGCTGAATTGTCTGACGCAAACCTGAACCTACACCCAGCGGCCAGGCTATTCTAAGATCATTAAAAGGAAGCACCAGCCAAATAATACAAAATAACATGGTTATGGAAAAACCGGTATATGTTGCAATTGCCATTTCGGAGCCCTTAACAGCATTCATTAGTTTTCCGTAAACATATCCCATGATAACTGCAAATATTGTCGAGAAAAAAGCGGCGGCAAAAAACCACGGCATACCAGTGAAGTTCAATACGATGGCGCAAACCTGCCCCAATAAACCGCACACTATTCCAATGGGCAGAGCAAAATTTGGGCCGACACCAGACTGTATGGCAGGCACCATTGCAAGAGTAAGTATACCCCATCTGCCAAAACGCCTAAGACCGTTACTGAACATTTCCGGAAACGGCAGGTTTACAAAAGTGCCAATTATTAACAGGAAAATCCAAAACCCGCCAATTATTAATGTGGGAAGGCTGACATAATTGGTAATTTTTTTTAACATGATAATGCCGCTCCCTTAACACCTGACATCATAAGACCAAAGTCTGTTGCCGGAGCATCAGGTTTTAAAATACCTGCCAGTTTACCCTCGCAGACTATTGCTATACGATCACAAATACTGCGAAGTTCTGCAAGCTCGGATGATGTCATTACAATAGTCATACCAAATTCATTTGATAATTTGTATAAAAGATCCAAAATAAGTTTTTTTGCGCCAATATCAATACCGCGTGTTGGTTCACAAACAAACAAAAATTTGGGGTTTTGCGTTAAAGCACGAGCAACGCAGACTTTTTGCTGATTACCCCCAGAGAGTCTTCCTACATTTTGCAAAGGACCCTGGCATCTTATATCGAGATCAGTTATTTGTTTATTTGCATTGTTACGAATTGCCATACTGTTTTTTAATTTGAATAAACCCAAATTAAAAAGAAAATCATTATGTATCTGCATGGCAGTAAAGGCGATATTAAGTTCGATTGATTCATCCAATAAAAGCCCGACACCTTTACGATCTTCGCTAAGGTAAGCGATACCCCTCTTAAGCACCTGTTTTGGCTGATTAAGGGGCAGAGGTTTTCCTTCAAAGTTAACTTCTCCCCTGCCAGGATAGATACCGACAATTCCATTGGCAATTCCAAGTTTCCCCTGGCCAGCAAGGCCGCCAATGCCAAAGATTTCTCCCTTGCGGATTTCCAGATCAATACCGCGTACCCGCTCGCCTGGCATAACAACTTCAAGGCCCTTTACAGAAAGAATAATTTCGTTAGACGAAGAGCGTTCGTTCAAAGATCTGTCAATTGTAACTTCACGCCCCACCATGAGCCCTGCAAGCTCTATTACATTTGTATCCGCGATATTTTTTGTTACAACATGTTCTCCGTCCCTTAATACAGTAACTCTGTCGGCAGCCTGAACAATTTCGTCTAACCTGTGGCTAATAAAAATAATACTGATACCTTTTTTAGTCAGGTTTTTCATTGCTTTAATAAGATTTTCAGCTTCGGATTCGGTAAGGACAGCAGTTGGTTCGTCAAGAACAAGCAGGCGGACATTTGTTTTATCGATCTCACGTGCAATCTCTACAAATTGCATATGACCAATCGGCAAACCTGCAAGCAATGTATATTCTTCTATACCCATTTCAAGCGTATCAAGAGCTTTGCGGGTATCTTTATTCATTTTTTTGTAATCCAGAATCCTAAAACGTTTCCCAAAAACTCTGCCCAGTATTTTATTAAGTACACCATCTTTGTTTATTTCACGGTTTATCTTTACGTTTTCTGTAATCGTAAAACCAGGGATTAGCATAAATTCCTGATGTACCATGCCTATGCCAAACTCCATAGCCTGAAAGGGGGATTTAATATTAACGCTCTTTTCGCCAAGAAATAAGCAGCCTTCAAAACCGCCTGTATTTTGAATTACCGGCATCCCAAAAAGTATGTTCATTAAAGTGGATTTGCCTGCGCCGTTTTCTCCAACCAGAGCATGGATTTCGCCAGCTTTAATTTCAAAGTTGATGTTCTTTAAAACATAATTTCCGGAATAGTTTTTGCTTACATTTTTAAAACTTATTATATTTTGAATCATACAGGAACCTGCCAAAAAAACAGAGGCTGCCTTAGAATTAAGACAGCCCCACCGTTGTATTATTACAAATGAACAATCATCACAATGTACATTAGAATGTTAGATGTCCCATAAGTATCAGTTTGTAGTTGGGGAATTCCTGACCGGTTCCCGGATCGACATAATCTGTTATTTGCGCATCAACATATATGCCGGTTATTTCCATAACATAATCGCTAAAACATTGTCTAAGAACTGATTCATCGATTGCATTTCTGGGTACTTCGCCTCTGATCCACTTGATGGCATATTCAGCTCCGGTAACTGTCCAGGCCATGGATGCCGGCGCAGGCCAGGTAGAGAGTCTTCCCTGCATACCAGCAGCGCTAATGGCATTGGTGATTTCTGTAACCATGTACGGGATATCCGTACCACGGCCTGCAGCATCAATGCCAAGCGCCGAGGGGAATCCGTGAGTAGGAGACGGGCAGCAGGGTTCTGGAAATATAGCGCCGCCTTCTACGACTGTCCTGATAAGCGGAATCTGCATGGCACAGTTGGTAGCAAAAAATGCAGTGTCAGCGCCAAGCGACCTGATTCTAATGGGTACGTCTTCAAGGATAAACTGCTGAGTACCAGGGATACCGGCATCGCCAGTAGGATCGGGCGCTGTTGCATCGATAAATTGTATTCCCAATAATTCACATTCTTGCCTGATTAAATCGCGGCGGCCTGCCAATAAAACATTTGACATGTGTCTGGGGAAGGAATAATGAACAAAAACTGATGCCCCTTGAGCCTGAGCTTGCCTGGCAATTGCAGCGCCTCTTGCAAGATCATCGGTATTTAAAATCAGATTTGCGCGTCTTGAAACATCAGGCGGGTTTTCTTGAGGCGAGCAATAAACGATAAACATGTCATCTCTGCTTTCAAGAAGCCTGTCTACAGCAGGGTTTGTTCCAGGAACAGCCTGATTAATTATAAGCGCCCTAATTTCCATGTCGGCAGCGATTCTGGCAACAGTGGTAACCATTTGCTCCTGTTCAGCCATAAAATTTGTTGGCCATGTAACATGTACTACTTTATTTGCTCCATATTTTGCTACCAGATACTCTGCTGAACGAAATTCTTCTTCGTTCTGCGAAACATCATTTGTAACTATGGCGATCTTCCCGGGGAAAGCGCCTTCGCTAACCGCAGTTCTCCTCTGACAGCCTGTAATAAACATTCCGAACACCAGCATACAGATCAGAACAACAAAGAGCAATTTCTTTGTTAACTTCATTTGATTCCTCCTAAACCATTATTGGTAATTATTAGATATAGTATGTTAGTGGACTTTTTTAATTTTGTCAATGTAATTATAATGAAAAAAAGGAGCAAGAAATGTATTCGTTTAAAGATGATTATTCCGAATTAGGACACGAAAGAGTATTAACCAATTTATTAAAAATATCCAATAAACAACTGGATGGATATGGAATGGATATTATATCAGCCCAGGCGAAAGAACTGATAAAAAATATCTTTTGTATGCCCAATGCAGATATCCATTTCTTAAGCGGCGGGACTCAAACAAATCTGGTCTTTATCAACTCGGTACTGTCATCTATAGAGGCAGTAATTGCTGCCGACTCAAGCCATATTTGCGTAAGTGAATGTGGCGCAATAGAACACAATGGCCACAAAATTTTAACTGCTTTAAACAAAAGCGGAAAACTTCTTCCCTCTGATATCGAAGCAATCTGCGCTGAACATATCAATGAACACAGGGTAAAGCCAAAACTTGTTTTTGTTTCTCAGTCGACGGAATTGGGTACAGTATATACAAAAAAAGAACTGGAAAACCTGTTTGAAACCTGTAAAAAACACTGCTTTTATTTTTATATTGACGGCGCCAGAATTGGTACTGCATTGGTAACTGATAATGATGTCAAACCTGAAGATTTTTCAGCGCTTTGCGACGCCTTTTATATTGGCGGAACAAAAAACGGAAGCCCTTTGGGCGAAGCTCTTTGTATTATCAATCAAAATCTAAAAAACGATTTCCGTTATTACCTTAAACAACATGGCGCAATGCTTGCAAAAGGCAGTTTAACAGGCAGTTGTTTTAAAACGCTTTTTGAAGACAACCTGTATTTTGACTTAGCCAGGTATGCAAATAAAATGTCCCAAAAACTTGCAAAAGCATTTACCAACAATGGTTATAAAATGTTTACCAATTCTCCTACAAATCAGATTTTCCCAATTTTACCAAATAAAAAAATTGAAGAGCTGCAAAAGTTTTATAAGTTCCACGTTTGGGAAAAAATCGATGATAACAATTCTGTTATACGCCTTGTATGCAGCTGGGCTACGGATGAGAATGAAGTTGACAGGTTAATTGCGGTATTATAGCTCCAAAACCAGGTTTTATATTACCGTCTCAGGATATAAAGTTGTATTTTTGGGAATAACAATAATACCATCGATTACATAGTAATTATCATAGCTGCCGTCTACACGTTCAATGTCATCTATACCGATACGGCAGCCTTCGCCGATGCAGACATTTTTGTCGATAATTGCGCCTTTGATTATTACGCCTCTTCCAATACCAACATTAGGTATTCTTGCATCGGCATTTTGCTGTTTTTTTATTTCTGATTCATAGTGGTCGGCGCCCATACATATAACGCCGTTTAGAGTTGAACCAGATTCGATTATTGTCCTGATACCTACTATAGAGTTAGTAATACTTGCATTTGTAATAATACAGCCTTCCGAGGCAATAGATTGATTCAGGCTGGAGTAGTTCATTTTAGAAGGCGGCAAATTTCGCATATGAGTAAAGATGGGTTTATTTTCATCATAAAAATCAAACGGCGGTTTTAATGTAGTTAACTCAAGATTAGTTTCGTAGAAATTTCTGATAGTTCCGATATCTTCCCAATATCCATCAAAAAGATATGCGTTAACTTTAAGTTTGTTAATTGACATGGGTATTACTTCTTTTCCAAAATCGGTTAGTTCATTTGCCAAACTGCTTTCCATTGCTTTTGCATCAAAAACATAAATGCCCATTGATGCAAGATAACAATCATCTTTATTTTTTTCGGTTAAAAGTTGGGCAGGAGCTCTGAAGTCTGAAATATCTTTTGCAGCGCCTGGTTTTTCCAAAAACTCGGTAACTTTGTTGCTTTTGTCGACTTTTAGTATACCAAGCTCGCTGGCATTTTCCCTTGTAACTCCGGTACAGGCAACAGTTATTGCAGCGCCGGAATCAATATGTTTTTTTAATAAGTCCTGTAAATCCATTCTATAAAGCTGATCGCCTGACAGGATTATATAATACGAAGGATTTTGCGTTCTAAAATGAGTGAAATTCTTTCTTACAGCATCGGCAGTTCCTTCATACCAGCTGGAATGTTCAAATGTTTGTTCTGCAGCCAGGATTTCTACAAATCCATTGGAAAATGTATCAAAAAAGTAGGTTTTTCCGATATGCATGTGCAATGATGCGGAATTAAACTGTGTAATGACATAAATTTGCTTTAAATTTGCGTTTATACAATTGGAAATTGGAATATCAACAAGACGGTATTTCCCTCCAAAAGGGACAGCTGGTTTTGAACGAAATTGTGTAAGCGGAAATAAACGGGTGCCTTTGCCTCCGCCCAATATTATTGACAAAACTTCAGACATAATTGTTCTCCTAATTAATTATAGGATATTAAAATTATTTTGTCGATAGTATTGTCAATACCATGTCTCCATTGATTGAAATTTTTCGCGCACATTTTGAAGCGACTGCAATTCACGTTCAATCGTCCGGGCATAGTTAAGCGAGCCATTTTCAATTCTAAATGCACGATCCTGCCAATGTTGAACCAAAGGCAGGTCTATCCAGCGCAAACGTCTTTCGTTGGCCTTTTCCGCCCAATTTAGAGCTTCATCCCAGTAATAGAGGGCGGCACGATAGCAGGTTTCGGCAGTTTCAAGGCTTTCCAGGTTTTGATCTCTCCAGGGTGCATTGTAAAAGAAGGCATTTCGTTTATTCCATTGGTTGCCCAAAAAAAGGTATTGTTCAATCATTTTTAGATTTATATGCATCATAAAAAGATAGCGGTATTTTTCCCATTGAGTTTCGTTTTCTATCTTGGCAAGAGCAAACAAGGGATTGGCAAAAGGAGCCTTTAATGCCTGCTCAAGCCAATAGATATTTTCTATGATATCATCCGGCGATTGAATATGATGCAAATGAAAAAGCCTGTAATACTGTTCTTTGTAGGTAACATAATATGCGTTTACAGGAAATGTGACAGAAAAAAGAACAAAAATAAAAATTGCTTTTTTAAAAATGGCTTTTAATGGAGTTTTCATTATACATTAAATATCGGCATTAGTTTGATTATGCTCCATATATCCTGTGCAACTTCATCTATGTTTTTTGATCCATCAATTATTTCGACCCTTGCCCCAAAAGAGCGGTATTTATCAATTTGAGACAAGTAATTTTCGTACACTTTTTCCTGAAATTCCTGCTTTTCGAATATTTCAAACGAAGTTCGAGTTTTTATTATCCTTGCAAAAGCGATTGAAGGCTTTACATCGATAAAAAGTGTAATTTCCGGAGCAGGAAACCGGGAGTTAAGTAAAGCGGGCAATTCATCGCCGCATTCAATACCCTGATAAACCAAAGATGACAGAACATACCTGTCGCTGGCAACAATTTCGCCTTTTTTTATACGTTCAAGAATGCCGCCATTACCGTACAGATGTTCATTCCTGTCTGCGGCAAAAAGCATGGTTAGTGTTTCTGGTTTAATTTGCAGGGGATTTTCTTTACTCAATACATTTCTGATAATTTTCCCGACAGGCAATTCAGTAGGCTCAAAAGTACGGTAAAATGGCAGTTTATCTTTGTAATTAGTTCTTACACGATCTGCAAGTATATCTAATTGGGTAGTAGTTCCGCTGCCGTCACAGCCTTCAAAAACAATAAAATTGGGGATAATTTCCATATAAAAAATGATAACATAAAAAACAGTATAAGTTAACCATTTGGAACACGATGAGTTGAATTAAAATATAATTAGTATTAAAATACTTACATGGAAAAATTAGAACTTGAAATAACCGAAACCATCGAGGATGGCAAATACTGTCTTTTTGCAAAAGGAAGGGTAGATTCCAATACAGCAGATTCTCTGCTTTCAAAGCTGGAAAATGCATTAAAAACAGGGCAAAAAACCATCATACTCAATATGTCAAAAGTTAACTATCTTAGTTCAATTGGTATAAGGGTTATATTAAAAATATACAAACAATTAAATGAATCTGGCGGCACGTTTAATATAGATCGCCCATCAGGAATTGTAAGAAATGTTTTAGGGATGGTTGCTCTTAAAGATTTAATGGTAACAAATTAACAGCAAAACTAGGTATTCTAAACAGGTAATTATTATGATATTTTATTCCATCAGAATAAAAATTTTATCTATTGTGACTATATTTTTTATTATGATTGGAACTGCATTTTTAATTTACTCAATGACAACAACAGACAATTATAAATCGCTGCGTCTTGAAGCCATAGAAAAAACAGTTGCCTACGAAATAGAAAGAGTGAATAAAATAATTGCAGAAGTTGAGGACGCGGCAATTTTTTTTGCAATTACCGGCGCTCTTTGTTTTAAATATCAATCGTTGTATTTAGCCGAAGATTTAATAATCGATTATCTTAATAGATTTCCTGTATTGACAGGAGGCGGTTTTTGTTTTGAGCCATATATATTTTCTTACGGCCGGCTGCGCAGTGGTTTTTACGCATTCCGTGACAAGACCACTGGAATGATAAGAATGGAAGACAGTTTTTTTATGGAAGAATATGATTACCATAATAAAAGTTGGTACATGGAATTAATAGCCAATAATGTCACCGATCCGCATCAGGTAGCCTGGACAAGGCCTTATGTTGATGATTCGGGCTCTTTTTCCCTGATGGTAACAGCCGGCGCCGGAATCTATAACAACGAAGAATTAATTGGAATATCAACAGCCGATTGGGAGATAGAAGAAGTTATAAAACAACTAATAGAAATAAAACCAACAGAAAATAGTTTTGTTAAACTTAGCGTACGGAATATAGAAAATCCGGCCAAAAATTACACAATTTCCAGCACGCTCAATTTTAGAAATATTAATTATATGCTTTTTGAAAAATATATGGATAACGGCTGGCTGTTATCTGTTCATATTCCGGAAAATGAAATATTTGCTGCAATAGAAAAACAAAATGAACGTTTAACAATTAGAATTGCATTTATATCAATTGTTATGCTTTCTACTGTGTGGCTGTTAATTTCCAGATTGATTAATCTGCCAATAAAACGGCTTGCGGATGATGTTTCCAGTATTGCTCTTGGCAATCTTGATAATCAGATCAATATATCTTCTAAAGATGAAATTGGTCTTTTGGCAAAAGTTTTTAATAAAATGACATCCGATCTTAAAAATAACATCGAGGAAAAAACAAAGGAACATGCAGAAAAAGAAAGAATAAGCGCAGAATTAAATGTTGCAGCCGCATTACAATACAGTTTGCTGCCAGGCGTTTTTCCTGCATTTCCAGAAAAAAATGAGTTTGATATCTACGCATTGATGGATGCGGCAAAAGAAGTTTGTGGTGATTTTTATGATTTTTTCTTTATCGATGATAACAATCTTGTTGTTCTTATAGCGGATGTTTCCGGGAAGGGAGTTCCTGCCGCGTTATTCATGGTAATTGCAAGAACGCTGATTAAAAATTCCAGTTCATGCAAAAGCCCTGCGCAAGTTCTTGATTCTGTAAACAAAAAATTGTGCGAAGGCAACGATACAGGAATGTTTGTTACTGTTTTTATTGGTTTTTATAATTTACCAACCGGTAAGTTTACCTATGTAAATGCTGGTCACAATCCGCCTCTGATAAAAACAAATGGCGAGTATTTCCGCTTTTTTAAAACAGAACCATGTTATTTTTTGGGTTTTAAGGATGATATAAAATACCGCGAAGAAATTATTTTCCTGGAAAAAGGTGATGCACTTTATTTATATACAGACGGAGTTACAGATTCCATGAATAAGGAAAAGGAATTTTTCGGTGAACAACGCCTCTTGCAAACTGTTAATAAATGCACATTCAAATCTGTCAAGGAACTTTTAACCAATGTAAAACATGAAGTTGACAATTTTGCACAGGGAGAAGAACAATCTGATGATATTACAATGCTGGCTTTACATATAACAGCAAAACCAAAAATAACAAATAAAAATGAAATTCAAATTGGCGCAAGTATCAGTAATCTTGATGCTGTAATAGAATTTGTCAGTACGGCACTTGAAAATACCGGTTGTTTACCAGAAACAATGAATGAAATTTGCATTGCCGTAGAAGAAGTTTTTATTAATATTGCCAATTATGCCTATGGGATAGACAATGGAGATGTAACAATTTCGATTTATTCAACAAATAAAACTATAATAAAATTTGAAGATTCTGGTCATCATTATAATCCATTGGAGCACCCGGAACCGGATTTAGACAAATCCATCGCAGACCGGCAAATTGGAGGTTTGGGTGTTTTTATAGTAAAAAAATTAATGGATAGTGTAAAATACTCCCGAATCGATGATAAAAATATACTTGTAATTACCAAATCTCATTCTAATTAAAATAAAGATGTCTCATATAAAGTTCGCGTGCGAACCGAAGGCTCGCCTTCGGTTGCTTCGTGGTTAAACTCCTTGTTTTTACCCTTTATTTTTATAATACCATTTTTACCTTCTACTGTAAAAAGCGCTCCTTCTTTCCAGTTGTTTTCCAGGATTATTTGTGACAAAGGCGCTTCGATTTCTTTTTGGATTGTACGGCGCAATAATCTTCCGCCATATTTTGGGTCCCATCCTTTTGCAAGTAGAATTTGTTTAGCCGATTTAGTTGTTTTTAGCTCATATTTTTGTTCATCCAACCGGTTGGACAATTCAGATAACTCAATTTCAAGTATCGCTTCTATTTGTTTTTTTTCCAAAGGATTAAACACAATAATTTCGTCAATTCTGTTGATAAATTCCGGATTGCATATTCTTCTTAATTCGGACATTGCGGCATCTTCTATATCGTTTGCGTTCATTATTCCGTTATCCTGAGTAAAACCCAGTTTTGTATTTTTGGATATTTCTTTTACACCAGCGTTACTTGTCATAATAATTATTGTATTACGGAAATTAATTGTATGTCCAAGACTGTCTTTTAATTCCCCTTCTTCCATAACCTGAAGCAGAATATTAAATATATCATGGTGCGCTTTTTCTATTTCGTCAAATAAAATTACCTGATATGGATTGCGTCTTATTTTTTCTGTTAGCATACCGCCTTCTTCATATCCGACATAACCAGGCGGAGCGCCTACAAGACGTGAAGCATTGTGTTTTTCCATGTAATCTGACATATCTATACGCAAAAGAGAATCTTCGCTGGAAAAAAGAGATTGTGCCAGCTTACGCCCTAAAAGTGTTTTCCCAACACCTGTTGGACCCAAAAATACAAAAGAACCCATTGGACGTTTGGGAGAAGAAACACCGGTTCTTGCTCTCCTTATTGCCGAAGCAATTTTTTTTATTGCATCGTCCTGGCCTATAACTGATTTTTTTAATTCGCTCTCCAATGATAAAAGTTTATTGGATTCTTTTTCTTCCAGATGCATTAAGGGAATACCTGTCGTTTCTGTAACTACAATGCGTATATCTTCATCCGTTACTACGGGTAATTCATTTCTTGACGCACTCTCCCAAACACGGCGTATTTCATCAAGGCGATCCCTTAAAGCGCGTACTTTATCACGAAGGATAGCTGCATTTTCATAGTCCTGAGTGCTTACAAATTTGTTTTTTTCATCGCATAACACAGAGATTTCTTCATTGATGCCGGTAATTTCGGGCGGCTGCTGACGATTTTCCAGTTTTCTAAAAGCAGCAGCCTCATCAAGAATGTCAATTGCCTTATCCGGCATAAATCTGCCTGTAATATATCGTTGTGCCAGTTTTACCGCCAATAATACAGAGCTATCTGCATATTTTACCTGATGATGTTCCTCATATTTTTTTTGAATACCTTTTAAAATTTCAAGAGTGTCATCAAAAGCCGGTTCATCTACAATGATTGGCTGAAACCGCCGTTCAAGCGCTGCATCCCTTTCAAAATGTTTACGGTATTCAGCAAGTGTTGTTGCTCCAATACAACGAATCTCGCCTCGAGAAAGCCCCGGTTTAAGCATATTCGAAGCATCAAGGGAGCCTTCGGCGCCTCCTGCTCCAATAATTGTGTGTATTTCGTCAATAAAAAGTATGATGCTTCCTGCCTGACTAACTTCGCGTATTATTTTTTTAATACGTTCTTCAAATTCTCCGCGGTATTTTGTTCCGGCAACAACCAACCCCATATCCAGACACAGAATACGTTTACCAGCCAAAGCTTCAGGAACGGCTTCGCTTACCAACAACTGAGCAAGGCCTTCGACAATGGCCGTTTTCCCTACACCCGGCTCTCCTACCAAAATTGGATTGTTTTTTGTACGCCTTGCAAGTATACGCACAACACGGTTAATTTCTGTTTTCCTGCCCACAACAGGATCCATCTTACCTGCTCTTGCAACGGCTGTTATGTCACGGGAAAACATATCAAGAGTCGGTGTAAGCACAGGGTATTGAGCCGGCCTTATGCGAGGATTATTCCGTTCAGAATCGAAGCCGCTTTTGTGGTGAATCGCTGTTTTTTCTCTTGTTTTATAATATGACTGGTTTCTGTCGCTTGTGGTATCTCTTTTAATTGTTGTTTGAATTATTACACGTAACATATCCGTATCAACTGCACGTTGATTCAAATAAACCTGAACGCTTGAATCCTGTTCACGCATGGCAGCAAATAACAGGTGTTCGGTTCCAAGATAGGTGCTTCCAATTGTCCTTGCTTCTTCTGTGGCAATATCAAGCATGGTTTTGGTACGTTTGGATGGCGGTACTTCTCCGCGAACAATCAAGCCGGGAATACGCGGAATAGAGTTTACCAAAAGATGCGTAAACTCACTAATATCTATCCGTAAAAACATTAATGCCTTACATGCAGTTCCACCGCCGTCTTTTAACATGGCAATAATAATATGTTCCGGCAACAGCTGATCGGAATTAAAACGTTTTGCTTCTTCTTGAGCAGTTACAGAAAGAATTCTTTGAACTCGTGGAGTTAATCCTTTAAACACAAACAAACCTCTTTACTTATTTATTATTACAATGTCGCCGGTTCTAACTCCGGCACGGGAAAACCAATTTTGCGGTACTTCCAGTGCATAGCGGACAGACCTGCTGGAAAAAACAGGCGTTTCATTACGAGGAAACATATCAATTATATCTACGATTCTGCCGTCAAAAGTAATATAGGCAATAGACAAAGGAATATAAGTATTTTTCATCCAAAATGATAAAACCTGATCATTTTCAAAAACAAAAAACATTCCCTGCCCATCCGGCAGATTTGTTCTGAACATAAGACCTTTCTGGCGAGTTTCCTGAGTATCTGCAATTTCTGCCTTTACAACTGCAATTAATTGTCCGTCTCTTTGAATTACAATTTCCTGAACAGGAAGTTTTTGCGATGTACAGGAATTATAGTTAAAGCAAAGAGTTAAAAGGAGAATTAACCACAAACCAACACGAACCAACGCTAACGATTGAAAAAATTTAAAAGTCATTGAGGAAATCCTCTCGTAACCTTACCTGGTTAGACTCAATAAGGCCTGATTCATGGAGAATGTCATCAAAGACAATTTTATCGATATACTTTACGGTAAGAGGACGTTCGATAGCGATTCTTGTATATTCGGTTTCCCATACAGCAGCCATTGGATCAAGCCAATTTGGCTGGCCGTAATTTTCTACAAATTGCATAAATACCGAATAGTGATCGATTAATTCGGTATTTAATGAAAATGACATAATAAAAAGTTTGTCATCCCTTAATTGAAAAAACGCACGTCTTATAAATGATGAACCTGTTGTTTCAACAAGACTTTGTTGTCTGATTGGAAGAAAAGAAACATCCCTGTCCCCCCTAAAAAAGAAATAATTATCATTTGATAAATTTTCTTTTAAATCATCCAGATACATTCCCAAAGAAAAGCTTCTGTATTGACGCGGCAGAGTATCTTCTATTTCTTCTCCCTGTTCTTCCTGTATTTCCTGCGCCCAAACAGGCAAAAGCAGAAAAAAAAGCATTAACAAAACAGATATTTTAAATTTATTGTTCATTACTATAATTATCGGATATTTTAGCTTAAATGTTTGGGGTTTCGAAAACAAAGAAATCCACAACAGAACGGCCGTATTCCCGAATATCGATTTTTTTTAGATTAGGAATGTTTGTTTTAAGGTACTCCGGGCGAGGACGATGTATAAGGATTTTTGTACCGTTTTTAACAAGACATGAGGCTGTAATTTGGAAAATTAATTCCCATTTGAATTTATACGGAAAGGGCGGATCAAGGAAAATTATATCAAATGTATTTTTAGCGCGTTTTACATAAATTTCTGCAGGAATAAAACGGCAGTTAATCCTGCACGGAGAAATTGAAACATTTTTAAGAAGTATTTTGCCTTTTAATTTGTCCTGTTCGATTGCTTCAATAAACACAGCGCCGCGGGAAGCGGCTTCCAGAGCAATAATTCCAGAACCTGTAAAAATATCAAGAAATGAAAGCCCGCAAATATCACCAAGTGTTGAAAATAAAGATTCCCTCATTCTGTCCATGCTGGGTCTTATTTCTCCGGGAGGAACCTCTACCCTTCTCCCCGCCAAAGAACCACCAGTAATTCTCATACTAACCTGCAATTATTACTTGTTACCTAATTACTTAAAAGCCCGTTTAATTCTGCATTACTTACAACATTTTCGACTATGGAATGATCAGAAGGTATATAAGATTCTTCAATTTGTTTTTGCCGTTTTATGCTATTTTTACGGAATTCCGAAAAAACGGTTATCATTTCCGGGAAAATAGACTGTGGGAAAATTCTCGAATTATTGGAAATTTCGTTTATTACTTGATTAAATCTCCATTCAGTATCCAATATATTATCAGCTTCAACTTCTCGATCCAGTAATTTAGAATTAACCAGGAACTTTTCTGCAAGCGTTTCCATAACAGAATTTATGAACTCCAGATCTTTCATGGTTTGGCTGTAAAAAATGTGAGTTTCCGTATCAAGATTCAATAAGTCACGGATCATCTTTATCCTGACATTTAATATGAAAATGGTATCTTCGAAATTTATACACTTATTCATAACTTTCCTAGTACAATATCGGCTTATTTTTACTATTTTTTACAATAATTGCCGATTAAATCTTTTATTATGAAGGGATTTTGAGGCTATTTAATGGTTGACATTATGTCGATAAAATCAATATAATGGACTTGAGGGTATAAAAAGCCGTGTTACAACTCACATTCATTAATTTTTCTGCAAACTCATATATCATTGTCGAAGGTAAAAGAAATGCAGACAGGTTTTTTATCATCCGTTCTGGCAAGGTACGGCTCTCCAAAGAAGTACAGATAGTAGCTGAGGAAAGTGATGTATTAGGGCCTGGCGATTTCTTTGGTGTAGTTTCAACAATGACAGGGCACAGCCACATTGAAACAGCGCAGGCGCTTACAGATGTTACTCTTATTTCCGTTCAAAAAGACCAATTCAGCCAGCTAATCCAAAACAATGCTCCTGTAGCCATGAAAATCATAGTGCAGTTTTCCAGAAGAATGCGTTATCTGGATGAAGCGCTTACACGTCTTACACTAAAAAATAATGCTGCCGAAGACCCAAGCCATATTTTTGATGTGGGCGAATACTATGCTACACACAACCAGTTTAGCCAGGCATTTTATGCTTATCAAAAATATGTAAAATGCTGCCCCGATGGACAGAATGTTCAGAATGCAATTGAGCGGCTTAAAAAAATTGCTCCTTATGTAAAAGCCCCGCAGAAGGAATTTCCGCCTGGCGAGATGATTCGAAATTATCCAAAAGATTCCATTGTTTTTTGTGAAGGCGAACCTGGACATGAACTTTTTATTATTCAGAAAGGTTCTGTAAAAATTGTAAAGATAACAGGTAACAAGGAAATTCTTCTGGCTGTATTAAAAACCGGGGATATTTTTGGAGAAATGGCTCTCCTTGAATCTAAGCCGCGTGCAGCAGGAGCTGTTGCATACGAAGATTGTCAATTAATGGCTGTAAACAAGGCGAATTTCGAGCAGATGATCCAGACCCAGCCGCAGCTTATTGCCCGCCTGACTACTCTTTTAGCAGAAAGAATTTGGCAGGTCTACAGGCAGCTTGCCAATACACAAATCCATGATCCTATTGGAAGGATGTACGATATGCTTCAAATCCAGCTAGACAGGAAAAAAATTGATTCAACAACATCAGCCAATTTTTCATTTGATTTTGGCATTAAAGAGTTAATAAACATGGTTGGGCTTCCACAAAGTGATGCGTTATTATATGGCAAGAAATTTATGGAAAATAAAGCGTTCCAAATTTTAAATGACAAGCTTTTTGTAAAAGAAGTAAAAGAAATACCCAAACAAAATGCTTATTATAAAAAAATGCAGCAGCTGGAAAAATCACGAAGTGAATCAAAAAGAACACTTTAATTATTTTTACTTTTGAAAAAATAAAATATGAATAAAAAAACCAAAGAATTATTTGATGATGAAAATGCTTTTATAAAAGTGTCAACTCCTTCGTCCGTTGAAGGATCGCAAAAAGCGGCATTAAACCGCAAAGGGAATCAGCTTTTTAATGACGGTAAAATCGAAGAAGCCCGCAGGATTTTTATGACTACAGGTTATTCCGACGGACTTTCCAGAGTTGGAGATTTTTACAAGTCAAATAACAGAAACCTTGAAGCCCTTAAAATGTACTGGATGGCGCCGAACAAAAACAAGTCTCTCTTATTAATTGAACAACTTGCAGGGATTATTCAAGACCTTATAAAAGATACGCCGGAAATTCAAAAAAACTATCAGAATGACTGCCAAAATGGCATTAAATAATGAAAAAACTTGCGGTTTAAAATCGCTTGCAGGTTTATCCTTAACCGAAATTAAAGACTATTTAACTTTTCTTCCTCCTTTCCGTTCCGGTCAAATTTATAATTGGATATTAATGGGAGCGGATAATTTTGACCAAATGACAGACATTCCCCTGATTCTTAGAAATGAATTAAAAGAACAATTTAGTATATATTCAAGTTATGTTGAAACCTGCCACGAAGACAGCGCCAACAAAAAAATCATACTTTCTCTTTATGATGGATTAAAAATCGAGGCTGTTCTTTTATGTGATAAAAACAATAGATTTACCGCCTGTATTTCGACACAGGCCGGCTGCCCATGCGGATGCGTTTTTTGCAAAACCGGTTCAACGGGTTTTAAACGTAATTTGGAAAGTTACGAAATTGTTGAGCAGTTTTTGCATCTTTTGTTTTTTTCAAAAAACAAATACGAATACTTAATCGACAATATCGTTGTAATGGGTATGGGAGAGCCTTTATTAAATTTAATTAACTTAAAAAAAGCATTGGAAATAATTAACGACAAAAAAGGCATAAATTTTTCCAGGCGAAGAATAACAGTTTCTACCTGCGGCATTTGTGAAGGTATTATTGGCATAACCAACAATCTTCCTTTTGCAAAACTTGCACTTTCGCTGACCACAGGCGATGAACAATTACGCCAAAAACTTATGCCGGTTTCGCTGCAAAATCCTTTAAAAAGTATAAAACAAGCCCTAATGCTTTTTCAGCAAAAAGGCGGCGGACGAATCACTTTAGAAGTAACTTTACTTGGCGGCATTAACACCCGTGATAAAGATGCAAAATCCATAAAACAATTTGCCAAAGGGCTTGATTATGTAATTAACATTATTCCATGGAACCCCGTAAAATCCCTCATGTTTGAAGGGTTGCCAATCCGTGAATCCACTCAAAAAGAAACAAATAATTTTATCGATATATTAAAAAGTTATGGGTTAAAAGTAACCAAACGCCAACACAGGGGCCGCTCCATAATGGGAGCCTGCGGGCAGCTAGGATAGAAAATTATCTAAGCAGGTTATCCGAAGCGGTTCTTGCCTGGCTTTCATTGTTGAAAATTTCCATGACTTCTTCTTTTAGCCAGCCTGATATTGTACCTTGAACCGTTCCATCCGCCATTACCCAAGTGACAAAATCATCTTGAGTTCTGATTGTCTGCCGCCTGATTATTCGAACAAGCGAACCCCGCCGCAGAACACCCAATGATTGACTGTTATCCTCTGGCTCACTGTTAAGATGTGTAAAAGACGCGGTTATTACCCCAAAACCAATATAGTCTCTGGAAAGAGGCGATGTTAAAGGCGGAACAACCTTGTTTTCCCCATTTCTTCCGTTGCAGCCAGAAAGCAAAAAACAAAAAACAGTGAGTAAAGAGAGTACCAAACAGGATAATTGACCAAAAGTATGTTTTACAGTTATTCTTATATTAGTGAAGCTATTTATCATATTATTTATATTTTCGGCAATTAATCCATTGACTGTAACTGGTGAAAATACAAGAAAATACGAATTTTCGCTGGGAACAGGATTTGGCTTTGTTTATGGACAGTCCTTTGAGTATGTTTATGCTAACTCTGAAATAGTGGCTGAACTGTTAAGTGAACTTACATGGGAAATGAAACCGGTTTATTATCTGGGGTTTCATTCTGATTTTAGCCGTAAACATTTGATGGACGGATTTGGTTTTTTTTCATCAGTGGATTTTAAAGTAGGTATAAGAGGCGATTCCGGTGTCCACGAAAACCGTGATTGGATGTCTAATGAAAATAGCGATCTTACCCATTTTTCTACGCACACCAACTTAACCAAAAACTTATTCTGGCTGGATTTATCCGTTGGTTTATCTATACCAGTTAAACCATATTTTTACATAAAGCCATTTATAAGCGGTTCATGGATGCATTTTTCTTTTTCCGGAAAGAATGGACATGGAATATATGCCAGAAGAACTGATTGCCCAGAAGATTGTGCAGGGAAACCACCGTGTAAAAGACATGAGATCACAACATATTTTCCAATTGGAAACTTACCTCATTTTTTCTCATTTGATGGTGCTGGCACAGTTATCACTTATCAACAAGACTGGTTTATTTTAGCTGCAGGGTTTTCGATTGGTACAAATATTTTTTCTCCTTTTTCCTTTGAGTTTTCGTTTAAAATCAGTCCGCTTACATATTGTGCTGCGATTGATAATCATTTATTTGATAGTATAACAACTTATTATGACTTTACATACGGCGGCTTATTTATTGAACCTATAATGGGTGTTTTTTATTCTGTAAACAAATTGGATATTTCATTTGAGTTTATCTACCGGTATATCAGCAGAACCAAAGGGCCGTCATACATGGAAGAAAATAAAAGTGGAGTTGTAAAGCCAATCAGTAACGCCGGAGGAGCGAGCCTTTCTCTTTTTGATTATCGTTTCCTTTTTAAATTGCGGATCTAATTACAGGAAAATCAATTCGCCAAACAGAAAATGGACTACTCCAATTATCATTAACCCAAGCCCGATTGGTTTTCTAAAAACCAGAAGACTTGCTCCAAAACGATCAAGACCTTTTGGATCTAAAGAATCACTCTGGCGGTAAATTCCAAAGATCAAAACAATCGCTGCAACAATTCCGGCTAATGCAGGAAAAAGGTCCCCAAAGATGATTATTCCCCGTGCGCCATCCATGCTGGAAGGTAATGGAGAAAGTAGTTTTAAAAAACCGGTTACGCCGCTTACAATACCCAAAACAAGGTAAAAAGTGGGGTTATTTATGGAAAAAGGATTTTTTTCGCCAGCTTCCGTGTCACCACCGGCAAATAGAACATATCCCGCTACGCCGCTGCATAGTATGGACAAAAAATACAATTGGATCATGCTTATATTGATAGCATAAAATTGAGTTTTCGTCAATGGGATATCAGAAATGTATGCCTAATTATCACCTCGGCTCAAGGAAAACTACCACATTACCTAACGATGTACCTTGCTGGATAGCGCCAATTCTTACTACATTATTTCTAGAGAAAGATTTTCTGAAAATATAGTATTTTGCGGTGCCTTCATTAGTCTCGTCTGCAAATAAGTCAAAGTCGGGGCGGTTTTCGTTGCTGCGCAAAATTACGTCCACACCAAGAAATTCCCATGTATCGTCTATCCAGTGAATATTGTTTATGTTTACCCTCATTTCAAAAGCAAGATAAATATTCAGGTTTTGTCTAGCGGTAAAGACCATCTGAGACCTAACAGGCAGTGAGGATTGGTTTCTTGCATCCTGAGCCGAAGCAAGCCAGTCTTTACCAAGTAGAACAGATGGAATTTCTGTTGCTCCAAAAACAGCTCCTCTGTCGCCGTAAACTTCATCACCCAATTTAAAATTTTTATTGTAGCTGACATTCCATTTGCCAAAACTCTGCACATTGTGAAGATAGGCAAGCACACGCCAATTGGAAATCAATGCGCCAGATGGAATATTAGCTGTATCTACTGCGACTGTTGGATCTGGATGTATAATGATGTTAAAATCTTGGGTAAAGAGTTGTCCTGGGGCAAGCCCGTTGTTTACTGTAATACGGAGAGTAACCGTACCGGAAGATGTAGTAGTTAAAGTGCGTCCATTAAGCGTCGCTCCTGTACCGCCGGCATTTGCTATTGTCAGTGTAAGGTTCTGCGCTGTTGCGTAAGCCGGTGCGACTGCTAATCTGTGAAGATTGTATCTGCCGATTGGCAGGAAAGCCGGAACACCGGAAACTTCAGTTACAGGAATATACGAACTTACCTGAATTGTAAATTCTTTTGTGTAATCGCTGGATATTGTGCCGCCTGTTATGGTTGCTTTGATTACAGCGGTGCCTTCGGAAGTTGCTGACAGAACATTGCCGGTAATGGATGCGCCTGTTGCTCCAGGATCTACTAAACTCCATTGAATATTCTGGTGAGCTGCGCTTGATGGAACAACAATGCCGTTAAGTGTTGTTTGCCCGATTAACACTATGCCCGGTATGCCTCTAATGTTACTTACAGGTACAGGTAATTCATTTCTTGTCAGCCAACTGCTGTACAGATCCGGCAAGGCGCCCGGCCAGGTACCCATGTAATTATAGCCGTTACGCCGTTCGTGGCTTAGGTTGGCAAAGCTGGCAATAAGGTCAAGCGTAGCATTAGGCGGATGCACAACAGCTGTGTTGTTTGTTAAAGAGGCGTTGATTCGTTCGCCTGTGTCATTATCAACATAGATATTACGCAAATTTCCCTGTGTGCTTCCCCCTGTCCCGGAGGCATTTGCGAATAAAACTCCGCCTCTGGAAGCGTGAGCCTGAACTTCAGTCATACCCAAATTAGTATTCATAATATTACGGAGTGTAGGGGTCCTACGGTCGGAAAATAATGGCTCGAATGTGTTTATGTCAATAAAGCGCGCCCATACGCTTCCGTTAGGGTCTTCAATCAGAACACGGTTGCCGCCTGTGCCAAATTCTGCAAGACCGCTAGTATTCCTGTAACCGTGTATTTCTACATGGGCAAAAAACGCTACCGCAGCATGGATGGCATTTTTAACCTCTTCGCTTGGATTCGGGATATCCATTAAAAATCTGATAATTCCAATTGATTCATCGCCGCCTATGGCAGGGGGTTCAAATTCCCGAATCCAGGTTGGTTGTTTGTTTGTCTTTGTCGAGTTTGGAAAGATAAGGTAGTTTTGCGCCCAACCAGTCATCAAGTCATTAGCATTGTAACCTTGAGCCCATGCTGTAAGCATTTGCTGCTCTACTGACCAAACTTGCAAATTAAGAATACTCTGAAGCCCTCTGTTATAAGCACCCTGGAAATTGGCAAGAGTTCTGCCAGGACCAAATGCCGAAGGGAAATTTTCGTTTATAATATCGGTAAGCAGCCTCATTATTGTAGCGATAGATTCGTCGCTGAATATTATTGACCCACGGTAACCTGATTTATCTGTAACATAATAGGGCCAGCCGCCGCAAGTATACTGCGAAGTGAGTATTGCGTTAAGACCACTTACAAAAGATGTTCTGTAGAGTGGTATTTTTGTAGCTTCGTACATCATCAACATATATCTTGTGTCGTGAGTTGTAATGCCGCGCCCAAAGTAAGAGTCAGTATTCCACTTGGAGATATTATGATAATTTATCGAAGCCTGGCTAAAATTTAATACTGATGGATAGTGGTCGCTGCCGGAAGTGCCGACATTGGCAGCACCCTGACCTGTACCCCTTGGCCAGCCGCCGTTATTACGCTGCATATACGTTAAATTGGTGGCGTAAGTTATGGATCTTTCGCCGCCGTACCATTGAGGGGGTTGATTGCGTAAAGCAGACCAATTAATTTCTGTAGAGCTGACATTCGCGCCTGTGGTAACTACCATTATGCTAGAACCTTCATGCCAACCTATGGATGCTGCGTTAAGCGCATTTGCAACAGGAGCGATTGGGATATACAGTGTATCATCGATAGTTACCGGCGCCGCATCAATATTTATCAAGTTGCTGCCAATGGTTATACTTGCGATGTTTGTGGTTAGTACCGCTGTTGTATTTCCCAAACTTGCTGTGATTGTATTGCCGGATACGTTCCATGTCAAATTGCCAAGTACGGTTTTTGCCCCATTAAAAGGAACCATCAGTACGCCGTTTTGCAGTACCGGCGAAAGGTTCGAGTCTTCTTCGTCTATCGCTTTTAATACATCGTTATGCCACATTTGCGGGTTATTTGCCATAAGAGAAGAGCGGCTAAAATTATAGGCCCAAGGTTTTGGGGTATAAGTAACAGTCCAATCTCTAACAGATGGGTCGGCAGCTATGATTACTGTAGCAACACGGCTTGTTTCAGGTTCAATTTCATCATCGCTGCATGATACCACAACATAAAAGTAATATGTTCCAATTTCTGTTTCGGAAGGTATCTCATAAGCTGCACCTGTTTCGTCATTGATAGGTGTGCTGCCGCTTCCGTTCGCCGCTGTTGCGCTGTGCCATTGGTAGGCAAGCGTCGTGCCTTTATCTACATTTTGAAGCTCGGCTTTAACAGTTAATTGTATAGAGCTCTCCAGCCAGCTATACGGCATGTTAATATTTACAGGTTGGGTTAAAATGGCGATTCCCGGAGGACCTTTCGACGTATCACCCGGTTCTTTGCAGGCCATAAAACCTGTCAAAAAAACTGCAGCCAAAAAGGCAATAGTTACGGCAAAAAAAAGCGTCTTTTTCATACTTTCTTCCCTCTTTATAATGACTATTTTCTAAAAAATGGCTGACAAAACACGTATCTTTTATTTTACGCTTGTTTATTAAATCTTGTCAAGCAAAATTGAATCGCTTCTTTCCATACGACCAGCTACTCAGGCCTAAACCGTATTTGCAATGTGCTTCTTTCATTCTCAAGAAACATCGTCAATTCAGGAGCATTAAAGGGTACTGCAAAACGGTATGTTTCTTCGGCTTCCAGAGAAAAGAAAATGCGGTGGAAAAAATCCGGTAAATTGGCTTCGTCTGTTTGTGCTGGAATTGGTATAAATATATCTACAGCGCCAGTATAAACGTTTGTGTTTCGTGCATTTTTTCTTAATACAACAATGGACATACCTTCAAAGCTTGTTGCAGAAATATCTATGCGGTTGCCATCCAGTTCATAAGTTGTATCAAAATACCCAAAAAATGCAAGCGCTAATATTCCAACACACATAAAAATAATGACAAAAAAAAGTATTTTTCTGGGTTTATCGGCAACAAGCGGCCCAAATAAACTAAAACGCCCTTTTCCAGCCCGGTTATTTCTATACATGTTTTTTACATTTTCTGGAGCGCTTTCCAGTCTTCGTTCACGATTATAATAAAACTTAAGCCCATCTTCTTTATGGTTTACGCTATCATTGCTGCTAAGCGGATAATTCACATTCGGCCTGGACTTTTTCTCCAATTCCTCATCGTTCATTCTGTTCCTCATTGTTAAATTTTATGGCGTATCACTCATAAACCTGTCTGTACGCCACCAGACCATATTAATACTAAAATCATCAGCAAGCATACCACACAGGATACCTTCTGGTGAAAGATAAAAATCGTTGTACATAAGCTCATCACTGGATATCAGGATATTACCGCGGCGTTGACTGCGTGTATATAAATTAACATATAACAATACATAACCGTTTTCTACTGGAACGTATAAAAGCGTTCTTCCGTTACGCGCAATACCCATCATGGAATAAAAAACTGTAAAACCAGACGGACGCCCGTTTTCGATAATTTCATATAAAGGTATTTCTATATAATCTGTATAAGAGCCGTCTTCGATATTTAAAGTCCATAAAAATGAGCTGACAGGAACACTTCCGGTACGGGTATTTGTTGATTGATCAAAAGTATCCCGGCTGTAATCTACCTTAATGTAAACATTTCTTGAATCAACAGATGCTTTAATGCTGTCTATAACGCCATGCGCTTGTGCCCACTCAGGATGGGCAGGGATCATATTTGTAGAAATTTTAACAAGAAAAAGAAGCTGCCCGGATGTGTTAAACCAATATAATTCCCATCCATCGGGAATACGGCAAATAACGACAAGCTCGTCCCTTATGGAGGAGGAAAGGCCGACTATTCTGGGAAAGGGGCTTCCCCCAATTCCTTCCCTGCCAAAATAGTTAATGAAACGTCCATCCTGATCAAAATGCAATACAATTCCATCCAATAATGATCTTGTTTCGGGATCGGTATACTGTTGATGATAAGGAAGTCTGTCTTCTACAAAAATATGCCTGTTTGAATCAACAGTTATCCAGCCAGGTTCTTCTAAAGGATACTGAAATGCCCATCGGGTTGCCTGCTGTTCATCCGGGATATTTGTTCTTAAAGTTAATGGAGGAGGATTAGTTTCTTCGTTATAAATCATAAACAGCAAATTACCGTAAGAATTATACCGGACGATTTTTCCGCTATTGCCGTCGGAAATGTAAAAAAGACCGTCTCTCATTGAAAAGCCGATCCTTCTTATACCTCTGCTTCCGTCGAGCTTGTAAAGTGCAATTTGATCTTCCATAGGGCCAATTCCAAGCGAAAACAGTTCTTCCCTATCAATGGAACCGTCAGTACTATTTCTGCAGGCAAACGTAAAAAAAACCGCCAAACCAATAATTGCAATAATAATTATTCTTTTCATTTATCTACAAAATCCTCTTTTTTAGCGATTTTGTCAATCTGGGTATCTGTTACAAAAATCCCCTTCCCTTAATTCCAATATATATATATAATTCTTCTATGGATAAATTGATCTTAAATGCGGCTGAGTTGGACGGGTACTTAACTGCGGATGATAAAAAAAGCCTGAAAAGTCTTGATTTGCTTTTTGGTAAAGCGCTTGATATCTTTCCAAAATTACAGATTGGGCAAAAAGATGCGGAAAACGAAATTATTAAAATATACAACGAAATGGGAAATAAACTTCAGGAAATATGCATCAATAATCCCAGAATATTTGTTTATTCATTTATCTCTCCGCAGGAAGATCATTCAGAAACCTCACGCATTATTGCCAAATTAAGGGATATAAATACAAAAAACGATGAATTCGTTTATTATATCCAGCGGGCTTATGAGATGTTGTTTAAACTGGCCTGGGGAAGCACTCATGGAACTAAAAAAAATTATCTCATTGTAAAAACTCCTGTTACTCATCCTGCTCAAAATTATGCTGTTCATAAAATAACAAATATCGACAGCAAAATAGAAAATACCGTTATGTGCGTTATGTTAAGAGGCGCTTTGCTTCCGTCAATGATTATGAGCAAAGAAATCGAGGAATACTCATCACATGGTTATGTAACGCCGTTTGCGCTTTTTAGAATCTTCCGGAATGACAACAAACAGGAAGACGATATGGAATACATTCTTGATCTTGATAATTCATTTTTTAATATCGATTCTTTAAACGATAAGGACCTGGTTTTTGCAGACCCAATGAATGCTACAGGCGGAAGTATCGTTACGGTTGTTAAATACTTGTCCAAGCTGGGCGTTAAACCACGCTCTGTCATTTTTCTTAATGTTATTTCTGCTTTAAAAGGCGCTCTTAGGGTTATAAGGGCTCTTGATAATTGCGATGTATACACTCTCTGGATGGATGGTGTTATGAATAAAAACGCATATATCATGCCGGGTCTTGGCGATGCCGGAGACAGAATAAATGGAATGGACAATAATACAAACCGCAGAAATATCATTCAGCTTTTAGCTGATTACGGTTCAAATATGGCTAACCTGTACCGTTCCCAATATCGTGAAATAGAAAATACTGTTTTATTAAATTAGGAATGAGGAATTAGGAACGAGGAATGAGAAAAAAAATGTTCTTAAAATATATAATTTTTGCTCTTTGCTCTTTTTTAATTGTTATTTGTATTGGTTGTGTTGGCATGGCGGCATCGGCTGAGGAGTATTATTCCATTGGCATGGCTTTTTTTGATCTTGGCAAGTTTGAAGATGCGGAAAAATGGCTCAATCGTGCAAGGCAGGCCGACAGAACTTATGTTGCTTCACAATATAATCTGGGTCGTCTTGCATTCGAAAGGCAGCGGTTTGATGAAGCAGCCAGGCACTTTGAAGGTATATTAAGACGTGATCCCGACAATGTACTCGCTCTTAGAGCCGCAGCGTATACCCGAATCAGATTGGGGAACATCGACATCGCGCAAAGGCACTACTCAAGGCTGCTGCAACTGGTTCCCGAAAGCGCTGATGACGGCTACAATCATGCGCTTGTTTTATTTGCAATGGAGTTTTTCGCAGAAGCCGAAGAAGTTCTGGAAAGATATCCTGTATCATTGCTTGAAAATAAAGATATGCAGCTCCTTTTTGCACGCAGCCAGGCAGCGCAAAACAAGGTTGAGGCAATTAATACTTATGCAAACTTCCTTGAACATTTTCCCGATCCTAAGGCCCGTTTTGAATATGCCGCTGTGCTTGAACACCATGAGTTTTATGTAAAAGCGCTGGAAGAATTCCATGCAGCGCTTGCAGAGCTTACTCCAACCACTACAGATCTTTCACGACACGAAGTCATTTTTTCTATTGCAAGAGTATTGTTAATAGCCGACAGCGAAAGCAGCGAGGGAATTACAGAATTACAGAGCATTATTGATGACGGGTTTAACGATATAACCGCAGTCGAAAAATTGGCGGAAAATACAAAAATAAGTTCAGCAAACATTGAACGTTTACGTGCCATGATCACCAATATGAGGCGGATGGCAGTAGTAGTAGAAGAACCGCAGCAGGAAACCTTTATAGACGATGACGATATGGAAAATATTGATTCAACTTTAGAAACTGACCCTGAGAGTAGTTCCTATTAATACATCAAATGTAAATATGTTATAAAATTTATTTTCGCTCATTTTTAGTTTTATAAATGAAGTTAAATTTAATCTTCCCAAAATACGAACAATTTCTTCATGTCCCGCTGTAACAGACCAGCGCAAGTGATCTGTCGATTTATCAACTGTCAATTCCAGGCTTTCACTGCGAAACTGCTGATAATTCCTTCCAAATACAGAAAATTGATTACTTGTTTTTGATGTGAGCCAATCATAAAAAACGCTTAAAAGACTGTTTTTTGTAGGTACTTCCCAGCTGGCAACAAAGCTTTCTGTCCACAACAAATTATTTAAAGCGCTGTTTGTGCCGGCAACAGCTGCGGATCTAATGGTGAATGTGTTAATAAAATTTAAAGTACCGTCAGAAAAACCCCTAAAACCTGCATTTAAAGTTGATTGTATTCTCCAGGAAATATCCTCTTCTCTTGGAATAACAAAAGCCGTGTCAATTGTATGCGAATATTCATCGCTGTGATAAAACTTAAAAATAGGATAAAATCCCATAACACCAAACATATTTATACTGCTAAAGCCAAGGGCGCTGCCAATATTCAAAGAATCTGTTCTTGTGTCAAATTTCTGCTCTGTCAGCCGGTTAATCCTAAAAGTTACCCGCGATGGAACATAAAACGATGATAAGTTTATCCTTTGGGGAAAAATAATTCTTGCAGCAAAGGAATCGTTAAATGAAGCATATTGAATCAGTGATGCAGATGGAGATCTTTCCAATGATTTATCCA
>JAITFY010000036.1 GCA_031281025.1 Treponema sp.
GCAAAAAGCCAGATTGCCGCTATTCTGGGAAGCCGTGAAATGTTACGTGCAATAACAACATCTACAGTAACAACGCTTTGTGTTTTTATTCCAATGATTATCTATAAAAACGATTTAAAGGAAATGGGTCTTTTATTCAACGATTTAATTTTTACAGTTGTTATCTCGTTAAGCGTTTCTCTTGTTGTTGCAATTACTCTTGTTCCAAGCCTTTGCGGCTCGGTATTAAAATTAAACACACGAAAACAAAAACCATTAAAAATAGGGATATTACGTTTTATTGACAATAAAGCAGAAGATGCTTTGCGTTTTTTGGAAAACAATTACAAAAAATCACTGGAATACTGTCTGTCCCACAGATTGATAATTCTGCTTCTTGTTGTTTTAGTTCTTGTTTTTTCGTTAATGCAATTCAGCGGTATTGGAATGAATATGTTTGTGCGTATGCGCACCGACGATAATGTTACACTGAATGTAGCTTTACCAAGAGGAACAGCCATTGATGTAACAGAAAAAATGTTGTTTGAAATCGAAGAAATGATAAAACGGGAAGTTCAAGGTTATAGACACATCGTTCTGACTGCCTCCCGCGGCGGGTTTAATCAAGGTTCCATACAGATAACGCTGCCTCCTCCTGCACAGCAAATTGACAATCCCGATGCGATTATCAGGAAACTTACACCGCTTTTGAATTCGATACCAGGTTCAAGGATTAGCTTTAGGACAGGACGCGGGATGGGAGGAGGTACTTCAGCGCCCATTGTTGTTGCAGTAAGTTCCAGAAATTACGATGCGTTAATTATGACAGCAGAAGAGATTCAGCATATTATGATGAATCATCTACCGGAGATTGAAAATCCTTCGATTAATCTGGATGAAGGCGCTCCGCAGTTACAAATAGAAATTGACCGCGACAGAGCGTCAAGTTTTGGGCTTTCTCTTTCTTCGATTGCTTCGGAAATTCGTATGGCAATGGACGGAGAGATTGCAACAACAATGAATCAGGGTAACAGATTAATAAATGTACAGGTAAGGTTAAATGATGAAGACCGGCATGGTATGCCAAATTTGGATGCAATCTCGGTAACTAACCGTAATGGGACGCGTATTTCGCTGTCCAATGTTGCAAGCATTTTGGAGGGAAGGGCTCCATCTTCGATACGCCGCGAAAGACAGGAGCGTGTTCTTCGCGTAACAGGCGGTCTTGAACCGGGTATTGCGGCAACTGATATGCAGCGCCGTCTTGAACAAACTCTTGATGAACTGCTTGTTCTTCCCGAAGGTGTATCAATACGCTACCTTGGCGAAGCATCGGAAATTCAATCCTATACGTCGCTTTACATATTGATAATTTTTTCGGCAATTTTTCTTATATTTGGAATTATGGCAAGCCAGTTTGAATCGTTTGTAGATCCTTTTATTATCTTTTTTTCCATACCGCTGCTCTTTATCGGCGTTATATGGGTATACAAATTTACAGGGCATGCAATGACAATGTTTTCTATCGTAGGAATAATTGCATGTGTCGGGGTTGTGATAAACAATGGAATTGTACTGGTTGATTACACAAATACCCTGTGCGCACGGGGTATGCCGGTTAAAGAGGCGTGTATCGAAGCCGGCAGAAGACGTCTTCGCCCGATTTTGATGACCAGCCTTACAACCATTCTGGGAATGACGCCAATTGCATTTTTCCCGGGTGTAGGCGCTGATACAATCCAGCCAATCGGGAAAACCTTTGTAGGCGGCCTTTTTGTAAGTACATTTATGACAATTTTTATTACACCAATTATGTATTCTGTACTTAATTCGTGGCGGACAAAAACCAAATAAGTAACATGGATAAAATAAAAGCTGCCATTATTGGTCTTGGCCGTATTGCTTCTTTACTGGAAGAGGATACTCTTAGGGAAAAACCCTGTACCCATGCTGGAGCAATAACTCTTAACAAGGACTGCATACTTGTTGCAGGATGCGACCTCAACGAAGAACGCCGTAAATGTTTTGCAGAAAAATGGCAAGTTCCCGTTTACGACAATGCGGCGGAAATGCTGGATATTCACAAACCGTTATTACTTGTAATTGCCACACACCCCGACAGCCACTATTTATACTGCCGTTTGGCTGCAGAGTTTAAAACTCAAGCTGTAATTTGCGAAAAACCGCTTGCAGATAATTTAAAGCAGGCAAGAAAAATCGTAAAACTTTGTAAAAATAAAAATGGTACTGTTATTATTACAAATCATGAACGCCGTTATTCGAAAGACTATGTTCGTGCCAAAAGCATTTTAAAAGAAGGCAAACTTGGAGCTGTTATCACGATTCATGCGACATTGTACATGGGAAAAACCAGACGTTTATTGGATGTGTTTTGGCACGACGGCACTCACTTGGCTGACATTATCATGTTCCTTACTGGTTCAAGGTTAAAACACCGCCGTTCATGGGGTGTAAAACTTGAGTCCCGAAAAGGAACAACATGGCTGGAAGGCATGTTACGTTATGATAAAAACAAAGTTCCTGTCATTTTTGAAATTGGCGCAGGGCGGGATCATTTTGTTTTTGAGATAGAGTTTTCCTGCCAAAAAGGCCGTTTACGTATTGGTAACGGAATTTTCGAAGTTTGGCAAAGCGTTCCAAGCCCTTATGCAGAAAATTTCCGCTCTCTGGAAAACACTGGCGAAGAATTCAGCGGCCCCACAGGATACTTTGCCAATATGGTTAAAGATGCAGTTGAATGCGTAAAAGACCCAAAAAGAATACCTGTCTCAGGAGCAATTGACGGATTAAGGGTGATTGAGTATCTAAACAGCGTAAAAAAATGGGGGAAAAACCGCGTATAACAAGGTCTTGAATAAAATCTGTTATTTGGGTATAGTTACATTATCACGGGGGGTAGGATAGCGGCTATTCCGCCTGGTTTGGGACCAGGATGTCGGGAGTTCGAATCTCCCCTTCCCGATATATGTCAACAGATGATAAAAAAATTATTTACTCCATGTATAAAGTTTCCAAAAAACATGGAACTAAACAAGTGCTTAAAGATATAAGTATTTCGTATTTTTACGGTGCTAAAATCGGCGTTATCGGCCTAAATGGTTCGGGAAAATCCAGCTTGCTTAAAATTCTTGCCGGTGTTGACACTGAATTTGCAGGTGAAACTTCGGTTAGCCCTGGTTTTTCAATTGGGTTTCTGGAACAGGAGCCGTATCTGGAGCCGGGAAAAACCGTAAAGGAAATTGTATCAGAAGGAGCAAAAGAGCTTGTGGCTCTTCTGGAAGAATTTGACAAAGTAAGCGAAGCGTTTGGAGAGCCCGATGCGGACTACGACAAGTTAGGTATTAAACAGGCCGATTTACAGGAAAAAATAGAAGCGGCTGACGGCTGGAATTTGGACAGCCGCCTTGAACTTGCAATGGAAGCGCTCAGGTGTCCGCCGGGCGAGGAAGTAATCGACCACTTATCCGGTGGAGAGCGCCGGCGTGTAGCCTTGTGCCGTTTGCTTTTGCAAAAGCCGGATATCTTGCTGCTTGATGAGCCGACTAACCATCTTGATGCGGAAACTGTCGCCTGGCTTGAACGTCATCTGCACGACTATGCAGGTACTGTTATCGCGGTTACGCATGACCGTTATTTTCTTGATAATGTAGCAGGCTGGATACTGGAACTTGACCGCGGCGAAGGAATCCCCTGGAAAGGGAATTATACTGGGTGGCTTGAACAAAAAGAAAAGCGGTTAGCCATGGAAGAGAAGGGCGAAAGTGACAGGCGAAAAACCCTGCAGCGGGAACTTGAATGGATACGAATGAGCCCAAAAGGCCGTCATGCAAAAAGCAAAGCGCGTATTACCAATTACGAAAAACTTTTTCAGGATGATGAAAGTGAACGTTCACGCGGCGGTGTTCAAAACAACAGGATCACGATCCCTGCTGGCCCTCATCTTGGCAAACTTGTAATCGAAATAGAAGGGCTTTCCAAGTCTTTTGGAAACCGTCTGTTATTTGATAACTTGAATTTTACTGTCCCTCCCGGAGCATGTGTTGGAATCATAGGCCCAAATGGAGCGGGCAAAACAACTCTTTTTAAATTGATCACAGGTAACGAAAAACCGGACTCTGGTACACTAAAACTGGGAGAGAGCGTAACTCTTGGTTATGCGGATCAGATGCGGGAAACTTTGGACAGCGAAAAAAGCGTTTGGGAACAGCTTTCTGATGGACTTGATCTTATAAAACTTGGCAGCGGGCAGGGAGCTAGAGAAGTGAATTCCCGTGCCTACTGTGCATGGTACAATTTTTCCGGCGCGGATCAATCCAAAAAGGTTGGTATTCTTTCTGGAGGAGAGCGCAACCGTCTGAATCTTGCAATGATGCTTAAAGAAGGGGCAAACGTATTATTGCTTGATGAGCCGACAAACGACCTGGATGTGAACACCCTGCGCGCTTTGGAAGATGCATTGGACTCTTTTGCGGGGGTAAGCCTTGTAATCAGTCACGATCGCTGGTTCCTGGACAGAATCGTTACGCATATCCTTGCCTTTGAAGACGGCGAAGTTGTGTGGTACGACGGTAACTGGTCAGAGTACGCCGGGTGGAGACGGGAAAAACTGGGCGCTACAGCAGACAGACCCCACAGGCATGTCTACCGCAAATTGGAAAGGTAAACCTTTCTGGAAAGAAGCTAAACTTGACCGGCAAGGAAAGCCGTATCATCAGCATCAATTTGTCTGCCGTATAAGTGTTCAAAGAGGAAGCGTAAATCTTCTGGGGCTATGTTTGTAAAGCGGCAGCCGTAATAGTATGAAGTTTTATCTTTAAAACGGCGGACAATTTTTGCCACAACACTTATTGTGCGATAAGGCGCTTCTATGGTAACTGTTAAATCGGCGTCTACTAAAAGTGTAGAAATCAGGCTTGTGCCAAGCGGGTAAGCAAAAAGCAATCCAGATGCGCTCATATCAAGTACGCTGCCTTCAAATGCAACGTTTTCTATTTTGCCATGTTCAAAGTATCCGTTTTCCTTCAAAGAAAAAGCAAGTACTTTAGAAAATTGATATATATTATCAAGTACGCGGAAATCAAAAGGAAGACGGCCTATTTTGTCGATCCAGACATGAATATAACCGATAACATATTCACTAAAAAGAATAGGTACCCATGCATCAGAATAAAAGCCGTCATCTAATTTGTTTTTTAAAAAGCGTGCACAGGTATCATCAAGATAAGCCGGGCCTACTCCTGTAGATTCCAGATATCGCTTGAATATATCTTCTGTGATGATTCTTTTTTTTGGGTATGGATCTGTTTTTGGAAAAAATGATGATGTCGAAGGTATGAACAGGGATTTGCCTGTTTCCGAAACAATTCGCTCTTCTGTAGTGTCCGGTTTTTTGTCTTTAAAATTAACGATTTTGTATCCATCTGCAAAATTCTTTAATGACAATGTTATTTGTTTTATTAATGTTGAAAGATTATGCGGATCAACATTATGCCCAAGGTCTTCTGCTTTTACGGTTTCATATTCAGAGACTTTGGGGAATGTAAGATTATACCGCTCGCCGCGGAATGTAAAAAGCAGCTTTAAATCTGAAGGAGTATCAATGCGTAAATAATTTCTGTCCAGATTTTTATAAAGTATTTCTGGCGTTTTGCAGGTTATAAGGTTATCTTTAAAAGAAATTATTTCTACGTTAAAATCAATTGACTGTCCGCGATAGTTAAACAAGAGAGACAATTTAGTATGTGATTTTAGTTTTCCAATAGGTTTGTCGTAACGTAAAACCAATTCGGCGGTTGCGGCTTTATCAAGAAAAAATGTATACTCGCTTCTGTTTTTTATATATATAATGGGCAGCTTTTCGTCATACATTGCTTTTAAGAGAAATTCCTTTTCTATTCTTCCTACAGGTGTTGCCATAATTCTTTTTAAAAAAACCTCTCAAATGGATTAAAATCATAACGATAAATTGATTCGCGTTGTTCAACCTCACGGCTTTTTGCTTCTTCCAGAAGCAGTTCATCAAAAACCCAGTTTTCTATTCTGTCTCCCTGGGCATTTTCTCTGGTTACAAGCCTTATATACAGTTCTCCGGAGATCGCATAGTCTCTTCCGATAAATCTAACAAGAAAGGAAACTGCGCCGTCTGCTTCTTCTCTTCCGCCGCCGATTCTGTAATTAACAGGATCAATAACTTGCAGCATCGAAAGAAAATTTTCGCGTAAAGCTGAGTTTATGGAAGATAGGGCGCTGTCGCTTATATTTAGGGAAAGCAGCCCATCGCAAATTGAATTGGCAAAGTTATATGCCGCACGCGGAGCCTGTCCTTGACCTAACTCGCCTATCACAGTATCTATGGGATACCGTGCTGATTCACTGCGGTTAGGTCTGATTAAAACTTCGGGTACGGAGCCTCTATTTAACCTTCCTATTTGGTCAGGCAATTCTTGAGATGCGGCAAATGCCGTAAAAATTAAAAACAAGCCAACTGTCACCAATAATTTTTGCATATATTCAAGCCTATATTACTATTCTAGCAAAAAATCTCAAATTAATCTATAATAAAATCACATGAAAAGCTCAATTGAAGCATCTTTGATAGAAGATTTTACCCACCCAATAAGGGATGTTTTATGGGGTCATATTTATATGACCGGAAAATTTGCCGCCCTTACGGAGTCGGCTTCTTTTTTACGCTTAAACCGGATTATGCAGTTGGGGTCGGTTTGTTTAGTTTATCCCGGCGCTACCCACACAAGGGCAAGTCATTCCATTGGCGTATACCACATTGGCAAGCGGCTTTTGCAAAACCTGATACAGCGGGGCGCTTCCCAGTGGCTTACCCATGAAGGGGCAAAATCCTTTTTGGCAGCCTGTCTGCTCCATGACCTGGGGCATTTTCCGTATACTCACTCTTTAAAGGAGCTCTCTTTATTGTCTCATGAAGCGCTCAGCGCTGCAATTATTCTGAAAGACCCCATGAGAACCCTTGTAAGCGCTACAGGCGCCGATCCTGAACTTGTAGCAGCTATCATAGACAAGGAAATAAACAATCAGGGTACAGAGCTGCTGTTTTACCGGAAACTTCTTTCCGGCGCGCTTGATCCGGACAAACTTGACTACCTAAACCGCGATGCCAGATACTGCGGTGTTCCCTACGGCGCGCAGGATGTCGACTTTATCCTTTCCAGGCTTTATCCAAATAAAACCAGAGGTGTGGATATCGATTCCCGTTTAATTCCTAATGTTGAAGCAGTCCTTTTTTCCAAATACCTGATGTACCGGACTGTTTATTGGCATAAACAAGTACGTGCTGCAACTGCAATGGTTAAAAAAGCCCTGATTAACGGCCTTGAATCGGGTTATTTAACCAGTGAGGAACTCTATAACCTTGATGATAATAGCCTTTTTACCCTGATTAAAAGCAAAAATAAAATAAAAAAGGAATTAAGCTCTGATTTAGTTGATGCTGTGTTTGAAGGCAGGATTTTTATTACAGCAGCGGAAATTTCATGTAAAAATACCGGAATAATAGGCCCCAGAAATGCTGATCTTTGGGATATAAAAAAGCGGGCTAAACTCGAAGAACAAGTTGCAGCCCTTTTAAGAGCCGATGGCCTGGAAATTTCTGGAGAGGACTTAATTATCGATATTCCAGAACCTGTATCTTTTGAGACCGGTCTTTACATTCTGGACGAAGAATGTTATTTTAACGATAGTTCCAGTGCATTTAATACAAAAACTGTTAATGCCTTTATTCAGACTTTATTTACAATAAGATTGTTTATTAATCAAAAATTTAAAGAAATTATAAAGACATTTCCACAGATATGTAGTATACTTGATAAAGTAACTCAATAAAAAACACGATTTCAGGAGGCTTTTATGGATATTCACAATATGTATGAAGATGTTGTATTTGAGATGGTACAGACCATATTTGACGAAATACAAGAAAACGGTAATCCGGAAAAACTGTGTCTATGTTATCAGTGCCGGATAGATACAACCTGTTTTGCACTTAACCGCATCGAACCGTTTTATATAGTATCCAACAGGGGGTTTTCCCGGATCGAACATGGTGGTTTTAAACGCCAGCAAATAGAAGCGGATATAACATCGCTTATTTACAAGGGTTTGCGTCTTGTAAACCATAATCTTAGGCCTACAGCTCCTCATGACGGCAGTGCTTCAACCGCTCCATTAAGAACAACGCATCCAATGTACGACATTCCCACAATTTCCGGCCGTATTTTTAACGGAGCAAGCTTTGAACCGGTTACAGATGTTGATGTCTCGCTTTATTATGAAGGAGAACTTATTTCAATGAGGAACAACAACTGGCAAAATCCATATAAAATGGTTTCCAGTACTCCGGGCACTTTTAGTTTCTGGCCAGCGCAGGTAACCGCAGTTGCTCCCGAAATTACGCAAGAATTTAAATTTTCAATAAGAGTTAATTCTCCCGATTATGAAACATTAAATCACTTTTTTAATTTATCCGCCACCAGCAAGTTTCATAATCCACAATCGTATGCTTTGAATCGTACTTTCAAGCTGCCGGATTTGTACCTCTTTCCCCCAGGTGATCCGGAGATGAACGAGTTTTAACAGCTACTTGCCAGTATCGCCTTTGGACTTGATGTAAGCTGCCATGTGGAAATCTTTACTCTTGATGTGGTTATAAAGCCATTCTATTACGGTTGTAGTAACTTCTTTGATAAGGTCTTCGCATGGGCCTTTATCTATCAATTTTTGAGTCAACCCTTTAACTGCTTTTTTAAAGTCCTCATGAAGTTGTTTGTGGCTGTTATATTCAGGATACTCATATTTTACCTGAAGATGTTCTTCCGTAGAAAAATGCATTATTGTGTACTTGGTAAGAAATTCCAGAGTTTTAAAGATCTCATCGCTTCCTTTTCCATTATGCCAGGCATCATTTATGTCGTTAAGCGCACTGATCAACTGTTTGTGTTGCTCGTCGATTTTTTCGTGTCCTGTTTCCAAAACAGGATTCCATTCATACATAAAACACTCCTTATTAAATCCCTCTTCCCAAAGAGATATTTCTGCGAGAGAAGGGACTTGAACCCTTAAGCCGTGTGGCACCAGATCCTAAGTCTGGCGTGTCTGCCAATTCCACCACTCTCGCTCTACGAAGATTGTTGTATTAAGAGTATCAATTTTGCTTGATGTCCGTCAATTGCTAATTCAACGTTCAATTGACCAACTTTCTGCCTTTTGTTAACATATCAGTAGTTAGGACCGCTAGCTCAGATGGTAGAGCAGCAGACTCTTAATCTGCGGGTCGATGGTTCGATCCCATCGCGGTTCAAGAATCTTATTTGGAGGAGACTTTAGAAAATGAGACTTATTATTCATAAAACTTATGAAGATGCAAGCCTCTGGACAGCGTTACATATTGCTGACCGAATTAATGCTTATAAAAACGGTGCAAAAACACCGCCGGAAAAACCCTTTGTGCTTGGGCTTCCAACAGGAGGCAGCCCTCGTCTTATTTACCGTGAATTCATAAAAATGGTTAAAGATAAAAAGCTGTCTTTTGCAAATGTACACACATTTAATATGGATGAGTATGTTGGTTTGTCAAAAGATCATCCCCAAAGTTACCGGCATTTTATGATGGAAAATTTGTTTAATCATGTTGATATTGATCTTGCCAATGTGCATATTCCCAATGGCATGGCAGATGACCTCTTAAAAGAATGCCGCCTCTACGAAGAAGCGATAGCAAAGGTTGGCGGAATAGAGCTGTTTCTTGGCGGTATGGGTGTTGATGGTCACATTGCGTTTAATGAACCAGGGTCTTCACTGCAATCAAGGACAAGGATAAAGACTTTGACAGAGGAAACAAAGGTTGCCAACGCGCGTTTTTTTGACGGAGACATAACAAAAGTTCCCTCCAACGCAATAACCGTGGGGGTAGGAACTGTCATGGATTCCCGTGAAGTTGTGATCATCGTCAGCGGGAAAAGCAAGGCGCGTGCATTACGGGCGGTGGTGGAAGGAAGCGTAAACCATATGTGGACGCTGTCTGGACTGCAATTGCACCGCAAAGCAATAATCGTAAGCGACGAAGAAGCGTTGGATGAACTAAAAGTGGGAACAGTCAGGTACTTCAAAGATATCGAAAAAGAAAACTTAAAAAAGTATTACGATAGAATTAAATGAAAGTATTGATTACTCCAACATCATTTTACCCGCAAAAGGGCGGAGCTGCACTGGAGCTCTTGCGTTCTTTCTCCACAGATCTTGTTTTTAATCCGCATGGAAAATCATTAACCGAGGATGAACTCATTCCTCTTGTTAAAAATTGTGATGGCTTTATTGCAGGGCTTGATTATATCACACGGAAAGTTCTGGAAAACGCCCCAAAACTAAAAGTAATCTCCCGCTATGGCGTAGGTGTTGATCGTGTCGACCTTGTAGCAGCAAAGGAAAAAAATATAGTTGTGTGTAATACCCCTGGAGTTAATGCCAATGCTGTAGCGGATTTAACGTTTGCTCTTTTGCTTGGCATTGTCCGCAAAGTGCCCCTGCTCGACAGGAAAACCAGAGAGGGACACTGGCTGCGCTCCATTGGTTTTGAACTTAATGAAAAAACAATCGGTATTATTGGGTTTGGCGCGATAGGCAAAGCAGTTGCAAAACGTGCCTCGGGATTCTCCATGAAAATACTTGCATACGATCCTGTTATCAACCATGAATACGCTCTGGCAAACGGAATTATTCCTGCATCTTTTGATGAAGTTACAAAGGAAGCCGATTTTGTTTCGCTTCATTTGCCTCTTGTGGGTGAAAGCAGAAATATCATAAGCGGCGAGGTTATGAAAAACATGAAAAAGGGCGCAATTATTATCAATACATCCCGCGGCGGGCTTATTGATGAGTACGCCGCTTATGAACTTCTTGTTTCTGGTCATTTAGGCGGATTGGGACTCGATACATTCGAGGTAGAACCCCCTGGTCAATCGCCTCTTTTTTCGCTGGATAATGTGGTTGTAACCCCGCACACAGGCGCCCGTACCACAGAAGCCACAGCTGCCATGGCCGGTATATCTGTGAAAAATTTAATAAACGTTCTCTCCGGCAAAAATTGCCCAAATATAGTGAGCTAATTTACCGCTGGATTCTTGCTGATCCGCCTTTGGCAAAGCTTTCAACTTGTTCGGTAGTTACCATAGAGGTATCTCCGGGAGTTGTGGTAAGCATAGCGCCGTGAGCCCAGCCAAACTTCAGGGCATCTTCGGGGCTTTTGCCTGACATAAGGCCGTAAATAAGACCAGAGGCAAACCCGTCGCCGCCGCCAACGCGGTCTACAACATCAAGTTCGCAGGTGGGAGCCTGGTAGTTCTGCCCATCCAGCCAGAGTACGGCGCTCCATGAATGCCGGTTGGTGGAGTGGACTTCGCGAAGCGTAGTGGCAACAGCTTTGATATTTGGGAAATCTTTTCTTACGTTTTCGATCATGGCAAAAAAGGCGGAAGGATCAAGCTTACTTGAGGTTTCTACATCCTGGCCCTTAAGCCCAAGACCTTTTTGCAGGTCTTCTTCGTTGCCGACAATTACGTCTACCAAAGACACGATCTTGCGAAGAACCCTTGCAGATTCAGCTTCGGCCTGATCCGGTGAAAGCCCGCGTTCGGCGGCAGCTACTGCCCAAAGTTTTGCCCTGTAATTAAGGTCGAAAGAAACGATAGCGCCTGCTTTTTTGGCTGCCTCCATTGCCTCAATTACCAGTTCGGATGTCGTGGGCGAAAGAGCTGCAAAAATGCCGCCGGAATGAAACCAGCGAATACCTCCCTGGAAAATAGCGTTCCAGTCGAAACTTCCTGGTTTTAATTGCTGAGCGGCCTCGTTGGACCTATTGTAGAATACTATCGGCGCACGAACACCATGTCCCTGGTCGCTCCACACAATCGCCATGTTAGGACCACGAACGCCGTCATGTTTAAAACGTTTGTAGTAAGGGGTTACTCCGGCTCTGCGTACATCCGCCTCGACACGATTACCTATTGGGTAATCAACCATGGCAGTGGCAACGGCAGTCCTCATGCCAAAACATGAAGAAAGGTTTTTTGAAACATTGTATTCTCCTCCAGAAACATGAAGGGAATAAGTATCCGCTTCCTTAAATGGAATAATTCCTGGATCCAAACGGGTAATCAATGCCCCTAAAGTTAATAAATCGTGTTTTGTCCCTGTTTCGCCGGGAATTTTTAATGATGACATATTTTTCTCCTTACAATTTGATTTTTAACCAACTCCCAAAGGGGTTGGTTTTTGACATCATATCTAAGACATTGTACATGTATTTTACAGTTCTATCAACATCCATTTGCCGTAATGGGCTGTATTGACAAAGGGTTTTTCTTTCTATAGTGTGAACAATTATGAAGAGAAACCGGGAGCTTTCCAGGCTCTGTTTCATCTCTTTTTACTCGCTGGCAATGGTTCTGATCGTATTATTTGCCTGGAACGAACAAAACAAGGTTCGCAAGGGCGGCAGTACTCCCATTTACCGGAATCTAATGGAACATAACGCATATGTCCGGCGTGGTTTTGATCCTGCTGATATTCAAAAAATCCCTGCCGAAAATTCCAATGATTGGGTGTATTTTGAATCTTCGCCGCCGCGTATCAAAGATTCTGCATTGCCAAATCTTCCGGTTAGGCGATTTTTATCGCCCTGGGGAAGTGATCCAGAAGAATTTACCATTATTATTCCAGTGGTAATGGATGTTGATGCCATAACCTTTATGAACAGCAGTTATTCGTTTATTCCGGGAATTTATCTTGCATGTGTCGGAGAAAATTGGGAAATATTTTTTAACGGAAAATTGATTCTCTCGGAAATGCATCTGGATGAGTCTGGCAGGATAATGAAAAATAGAACATGGCGGGATGTGTATTTTCCTGTAGATAGATCCCTGTTTGTTCAGGGAATAAATATTTTAGCTTTACGGATTGTAGGCGACCCAACCTACAAAGCCACAGGGCTTGCATTTAAAGCGCCTAATTATCTGGATAATTACAGAATTATCGAAAGAAGGCAGCATAATTTTTTGTTAGTAACACTTTTTGGTATTTTTGCTTTTACCGGAGTTTATTTTTTAATGTTATTTCTTTTTATCAGGAAAAAAAGCGATATCTATTATCTTTACTTTAGTATTTTTTCGTTTTTTCTGTGTATTTATACTGTTACAAAAAACGGCATAGTTAATTCAGTAATTCCCAATTCAAACATCCAAATACATTTGGAAAATATTTCCTTGTTTTTATCGGTTTGTGCATTTTGTTTTTTTATGGAAATCATCTGGAGACGAAAAATTACCAAAATAACATGGGGTTATTTGGTTTTTTGTTTATTACTCATTATAAGCCAGTTCTTTTTCAGTGCCCAATACAAAGAGGATACTACAAGAGTTTGGAATATAACTGTCATATTGTATTATTCCTATGTTTTCTTTGATATCGTCTATTTATATTTTTGGGGTATGTACAAAGAAAAAAGAATAAAAGATTCTCGTTTTCCGCTTGCAAATATTTTGATCGGCGCAATAGCAGTTTACTTTTGCGGGCTTTTTGATATTGTAGATATTTTATTTTTTGATAACTCTTTTAGTCTTTTTGTTTACGGTACCTTTGTGGTTCACATTGGAATGACCTTTGCTTTATCACAGCGGTTTAAGAGAATATACAATCAACTTGAACAATCCAATGTTATTCTGGAATCGGCGGTACATGAACGTACATTGGAACTGGAAAAACAAACGGCGATAGCAGTTGAAGCATCTCATGCCAAAAGCATTGTGCTTGCAAAAGTTAGCCACGAAATCCGCAATCCGTTGAATTCGATTATTGGTTTTTCCGAAATTGAACTTAGGGGTAATCTTCCCGACTCCACCAGAGAAAATATCAATCATATTTATCATTCAGGATCAACTTTATTAAGAATTGTAAACGATCTTTTGGATATTTCCAAAATCGAAGCCGGTAGTTTTGAATTATCCCCGGTTGAATATGAAACTGCGCCGTTTATCAGCGATACTGTCAGCATATATAACACTCTTTGCGACGATAAACCAATTAAATTTGTTTTGGAAATTGGCGGGGATTTTCCGGATTGGCTCATAGGAGATGAACTGCGGGTTAGGCAGATACTGAACAACCTTCTTTCAAACGCATTTAAATTTAGCAATGAAGGGGCGATAACATTATCAATTAGTTATAAACAATTAACGGATAACCCGGACAATGTTCTTGTATGTTTTATTGTAAAAGATACGGGTATGGGTATCCGCGAAGAAGATATAGGAAAAATATTCGATATTTACACCCAGCTTGATGCTGCAGCAAGTCAGAAGGCGGCAGGGACAGGGCTTGGTCTTGAGATAACTAAAAAACTTATAGAAAAGATGGATGGAAGCATCACTGTAAAAAGTGAATATGGTCAGGGTTCTGTCTTTACTGTTGAACTGATTCAGGGACTTAAAAATACAAATGACAAAGGATTTAAAAAAATGGGACAAGAAACTGCCGAAAGTTTACAAAACTTTAAATTTTCTACTGTAAAAAAAGAAGACGATACTAAATATTCATGGATGCCTAATGCGCGTGTATTGATAGTTGACGATATACCGTTGAATTTTATGGTAGTTGGTAAACTTCTTGAACCTTATGGCGTCCAGGTAGAAACTGCATCTTCGGGGCAAGAAGCGGTGGATATGTTAAAGGCAGGAAAAAAATACGACATTGTTTTTATGGATCACATGATGCCGGAATTGGATGGTATGCAAACAACTGCTTTAATCCGGGAGTGGGAAAGAGAAAAAAATGCACAGAAAGATCCTATGGACGCGCCTGACAGGATCACTATTTCTGCAATGACAGCCAATGTTATCACAGGAATGCACGAAATGTTTTTGGAAAATGACTTTGATGATTTCCTTGCCAAGCCGGTAGATATTTCCAAACTGGACGAAATTCTTGAAAAATGGATCCCTGATGAGAAAAAAGAATACAGGGAAGCAGATGACGATCAAAGTAGTTTGGATACAGAGTTTCCTTCTATTCCCGGCGTTAATTTGCAGATTGGCATTGAAAGGACAGGCGGTACACTGGAACACTATATCTCAATACTGCAAATTTTTATTGTAGACGCCGAAGAAAAGTTGTTAAAATGGCAAAATCTGCCGGATACCGGTAACTTGCCTTCGTTTTTAATTGACATCCATACTTTAAAAAACTCAATTGCCTGTATAGGCGCCAATGAATTGTCCGCCAGGGCTAAAGAAGTAGAACTTGCAGCAAGGTCTGGGGATTTAACAATAATCGAAGAAAAATTCGATGGGGTTAAAACAGATATAATGAAGTTAATTGAAAATATTAAAAAAGCATTAGCCGTTTATAAACATTAATTCTGTTTTTAGAGAACTATTGTGTATCTTTATCCTTTATCTTGAACTTACAGAACAATACCACTTGAAAAAGTTCCTTATTTATGCTAGTTTGTAATATCAGAATAAAAGAGGAAGATTGTGGCTGTTACAAAAGAAATAAAACTATTAGAAAAATCAAATGCAGCTTTGAGCATCACTGTTCCAAAGGAAGATGTAAACGCTCAATATAATGAAATGCTTAATGAATACTCAAAAAGCCTTCAAATACCGGGTTTTCGCAAGGGAAAAGTACCCAAAGAAGTGCTGGAAAGGAAATTTGGCGATGCTCTTAGGGGAGATGCTTTGGGGCGTATAATCGAATCTTCCTTTAAGGAACTATTCGAGGACGATAGAGACAGTCTTGGCCGGAACGAAAGGCCCTTGCCGTATTCAAGCCCGGAAATTCAAGAAAAAGATTTAAAGCTGGATTTAGAGCAGGATCTTAAATTTACAGTTATCTACGATGTTCTTCCAGAAGTTAAAATAGGGCAATGGAAAGGCCTAAAAGTTGAATACCCTTATGCAGAAGTTGCTAAAGAAGAAATCCAAAAAGAACTTGAGGAAATTAGAGAGCGAAATGCCGTCGTAATGGATAGGGATGATGACGCTTCGGCATTAAAAGGCGATGTTGCAACTATCGATTATGAGATTATGGACGAAGACGGCAAGACACCACTGGAAATATCCCGAAAAGATTTTTCTTTTACAATGGATGGAACAAATATCTTTAAATTTGACGATGATATAATCAGAATGAAAAAGGGAGATACAAAAGAATTTGACAAAAAGTTTGGTCAAGATTTTTTTGATCCAACACTTGCAGGCAAAACCAGAAAAATGCAGATAACGCTGACAGCCCTTAAAGAAAAAAAACTTCCAGATTTAGATGACGATTTGGCTCAGGATGTTGATGAAAAATTCAAAACTCTGGATGACCTTAAAAACAGTATCAAGGAACGGCTGAATAAAAATCTGGATAAACGCCTAAAAGATAAAAAACTAAAAAGTCTCCTGGACATAATAAAAGAAAATACACCTGTGATCATCCCTGAGTCCATGATAAATGCCGAAGTTGAAGGCCGCATTCACAGGATTGCACGTTACTACGGCACCAATCCGGAAGTTATAAAACAGATGACAAACGAAGAAAAAATGAACGAAATGCGCGAAGCTTCCAGGAGCGCGCTTCATTCCCGTTTGATTATGGAAACTTTAATCGAAGAGTTAAAACTCGAAGTAACGGATGAAGAAGTTGAAAAAGAACTGGAACGGATTGCCGGTACAAATGGCGTTGGAGTTGACGAAGTAAAAAAACATTACGAAAACGAGCAGTCTATGGATTATTTAAAAGATGACATCAAAGAAAATAAAATGGCGGATATATTATTTTCGGAAAACAATTTTAAACAGGGAAAAAAAGAGAATTATCTGGCTTTCATGACAGATAATGCTTAAATTTAATTTAGGATGAAAGAATGAGTAATTTGGTTCCATTTGTAGTTGAACAAAGCGGGATGGGGGAGCGTTCTTACGATATTTATTCACGGCTGTTAAAAGATCGTATAGTATTTTTAGATGGAGAAATTAACGATATTTCCGCCGATTTGGTTGTAGCGCAGCTCCTTTTTCTGGACGGGCAGGATATCGAAAAAGACATTAACCTTTACATTAACTCTCCAGGCGGTTCTGTGACAGCGGGGCTTGCCATTTATGATACGATTCAGCATGTAAAATCTGATGTGCAAACAATTTGCCTTGGGCAGGCTGCCAGTATGGCTGCTCTTATATTGACATCAGGCACTGCGGGAAAGCGCATGATTTTACCGTCTTCGCGTGTGCTTATACATCAGCCGTGGGGCGGTGTGCACGGGCAGGCCAGAGATATCGGTATACAGTCAAGGGAAATTATTCGTCTTAAAAAAATGACGATCGATTATTTTGCCAGACATTCGGGAAAAACATCAGATCAAATTGCCGCCGATATGGAAAGGGATTTATATATGTCCGCACAGGATGCAGTTGATTACGGCATAGTAGATTCAATATTAAAGCGGGATAAAACAGGAAAAGAAAAAAATGGCTAAACTTCGTAACGGACCTGAATACTTAGAAAGAATATGTTCATTCTGCGCAAAAAATGCGGATGTAACACGCCGGCTTGTGGCAGGTCCCGGTGATGTTTTCATCTGTGATGAATGTATAGAAACCTGCCGCAAGATTTTACACGAAGAAGATTACGAGCTTACTTCTCAGTTTACCGGTGATATTCCAACACCCCGCGAAATTAAAAATTACCTTGATCTTTTTGTTATTGGCCAGGACTATGCAAAAAAAGCGCTGTCGGTAGCTGTGTATAACCACTATAAAAGGATAGCCAATCCAGCCAAACCTTCGTCTTTTGGCGCTCCCGTAAAAAACGATGAAGTGGAAATTGAAAAATCCAATGTTCTTTTAATTGGGCCGACAGGAACGGGAAAAACATTGCTTGCAAAGATCCTTGCAAAAAAACTAAAAGTGCCGTTTGCAATTGTTGATGCAACATCCCTAACCGAAGCTGGGTATGTCGGTGAAGATGTCGAAAACATTTTGTTAAAGCTGATACAGGGAGCCGGCGGCAACATTGCAGCTGCAGAGAGGGGTATCGTTTATATTGACGAGATCGATAAAATTGCCCGTAAAGGAGAAAACATTTCTATTACGCGCGATGTTTCCGGCGAAGGTGTGCAGCAGGCTCTCTTAAAAATAATCGAAGGAACCATTGCTTCTGTTCCTCCTCAAGGCGGCAGGAAACATCCAAACCAGGAAGTTATACGAATAGACACTACAAATATCCTTTTTATCTGCGGCGGCGCTTTTGTTGGATTGGATAAGCTAATCTCGCGGCGTATTGTGCAGCATCCAATGGGCTTTGGGGCAGAAACAGGAAGCGGCGAAAAAACTCTTAAAGAACTTTACGATTCTTTACATCCTGATGATCTAATCCATTTTGGAATGATTCCAGAATTTATCGGAAGACTTCCGATTGTTGTAGGGCTGGAAGAACTAAAACGCGATGAGCTGCGCCGCATCATCACAGAACCCCGTAATGCCATTGTACGTCAGTACCAGGCTTCTTTGGCTTATGACAATGTTAAACTTGAATTTACAGAAAAAGCAATTGATGCCATTGCGGATATGGCAATAAAACAAAAAACCGGAGCGCGCGGTCTTCGTGCAATTGTAGAAAGATTAATGACAGACATTATGTTTGATATTCCTTCGATTGTTGGCGATAAACGTGTAATCATTACCCAGGATACAGTAGAAAAATCAGAGCCGCCTCAGATTATCTATCTGCAGCAGGAGCAAAAAAGCGCCTGACATTTGGGACATATAAACGGGAGGAATCCTTATTAATAACGGTAGCTCTGAAAACAAGTTTTCTAAAGGTAATTTCATCGAAAGGTTTTTTGCTAAATTTTTTGGAAAAAAATATTACCCGGAAGAATACAATTTTAACCAAAAAGAAATATCTGTAGAGAATTTTCCGCTGCTTGCCTTAAAAGAACTGGTGCTTTTTCCTGATACAGTTATTTCCCTTTTTGTAAAATCGCACAGTGATATTGCAGCAGTTGAAGAAGCAATGTCCCGTGAAAATCGTCTGTTTACTGCCTGCATTAAAAAAGATGAAACTAATTTTCTTTCTACAGAACCTTATGAAACCGGTACAGTAGCGCGTATCATTAACCGGCTTAAACTTCCCGATAATACATACCGGCTGTTAATTCAATGCGAATACCGCGGTACAATTATTTCTACAACTCAATCCAGTTATTTTTCCATTGTAAGAGTTCAGCCGCTCAAAACTACAGGTTTAACCGATCCTTTAGATGCCGATGATCTTGCTTTAATGCGATCTGTTCAGAAATCCTTTACTCAGTATTCTGATTATTCCAGAAAAGTAAGCAGCGATACTCTTGCTGCTGTTGAAAGAACCGAAAACCCCGAACGTTTGGCAAATCTTGTCTGTAACGCTACACATTTAAAGACAGAAAAAAGAATTGAGTTAATTACCATTGCCGATACAAGAAAAAGATTGCATGAAATTCTTGAAACCCTTGAACGTGAAAATCAAATTTATAGTATACAAAAAAATATTTCCGGTAAAGTCAAAAGCCGCATGGACAAACGCCACCGTGAATATATCCTGAATGAGCAGCTTAGGGAAATAAACAAAGAGCTTGGAAAAGACAAAGTAGAAGACGAGTTTGTTCTTTTGGAAAATCGCATAAAAGAAAAAAATCCGCCGGAAGAAGTCCTGGAAAAGACAGCCAAAGAGATAAAAAAACTGCGAAAACTTCAGACCTTTTCCCCGGAAGCCGGCATTTTGCGAACCTACCTTGAATGGATAGCCGATCTTCCCTGGAGCAGCTTTTCTGTAGATTCCGGCGAACTGGACGAAGCGGAAAAAATCCTGGACGAAGATCATTACGGTATGCAAAAAGCCAAAGAACGGATAATCGAATTCATAGCAGTAAGACAATTAACAATGAGCAATGAACAGGTTCCCAATTCGGTTAAAGGGCCCATTCTTTGCTTTGTTGGCCCGCCAGGTACGGGGAAAACAAGTCTTGGCAAGTCTGTTGCACGTGCTCTGGGGCGGGAGTTTGTGCGAATCTCGCTTGGCGGGGTGCGTGATGAAGCTGAAATTCGCGGCCACAGGAAAACCTATGTTGGAGCGCTGCCGGGTAAAATAATCCAGTCGATGCGAAAGGCGCAGACAGTTAACCCTGTGTTTTTGCTGGACGAAATTGACAAACTTTCCAGCGATTTCCGGGGTGATCCTGCATCCGCTCTTTTGGAAGTTCTTGATCCGGAACAGAATTCCACTTTTGTGGATCACTATATGGAAGTGCAATACGATCTTTCCAAGGTAATGTTTTTAACAACTGCAAACTCTCTTCATACGATTCCGTATCCTTTGCTTGACAGAATGGAAATAATCGAAGTTCCCGGATACGGAGAAAACGAAAAACTTCAGATTGCAAAACAATTTTTGGTTCCAAAGGAATTACGCAGTAACGGTCTTGCTGATGCAAAAATAGAGTTTAGGGATGATACATTAAAAGACATCATTCGTTATTGGACGATGGAATCCGGAGTGCGTAACCTTGAACGGGAAACTGCCCGCTGTATAAGGCGGATTGCAAGAAATGCCGTAAACAATGGTTTTGGCAAGGACAAACAGGTAAGCGACTTTAAAATGACTGTAAAACCTGCGAATCTGGAAAAACTGCTTGGCAGGAAAAAACACAAACGTGATTTGGTTTACAGGGAAGCGCGTATTGGCGTAACTTACGGTCTTGCATGGACAGAATACGGCGGGACTATCATGCCGGTAGAAACCATGCGTTATGATGGAAGCGGCGAGCTCCTTATCACAGGGAACCTTGGCGATGTCATGAAAGAAAGCGCTCGTATTGCCTTGTCATACATTCGCAGTGCAGGTACTTTATACAACTTTGACGTAGAAACCCTTTCAAAATCCGATTTTCACATCCACGTACCCGAAGGCGCTATCCCCAAAGACGGTCCGTCTGCAGGTATCACTCTTGCTTCTTCGCTGCTTTCTACTCTTTGTAAAGTTCCGCCGTACTCCTCCATTGCCATGACAGGCGAACTTACCCTTACAGGCCGCGTTCTTCCAATCGGCGGCTTAAAAGAAAAGCTGTTAGCCGCCGTCAGAAACGGCATGGAAACTGTCCTGCTTCCCGTTGACAACAAAGAACATTGGGACGAACTTGACAAGGATATCCGCTCCTCGATTAAAGTAGAATTTATAGAGACCGCAGCAGATGTTTTTAACAGATTGTTCCCGCAAGAGATATTAAAAGGGCTGTCTGTAAAAACAACTCGTAAAAAATGAGATTTGCCATTTTTGATACGGAAAAAACACTAGTCTTTGCCACTTTTGATACTGAAAACATAGGAGCTTTTGCCACTTTTGATACTGAAAAATCGGGTAAATATTGCATTATTGATACGATAATACTATACTTTCAGTATAAATAATGTAATTGAGGTTTTTGATGAAAAGACTTGTATTGGAAAAGCTTAAAAAATGGAAAAATAGACCTGGGCATAAACCTTTGATTATCCAGGGGATACGTCAAGTTGGTAAAACATGGCTTATGCAGGAATTTGGACGCTTACAATACAAAAATGTTGCCTATATATGGTTTGAAAATAATGAACGTATGGAAACCCTTTTTTCGGGCGATATGGATACTGATCGGCTTATGCTTGGTCTTGAAGCCGAAACACGCCAAAAAATAATTCCAGGTGAAACTTTGATTATTTTTGATGAAATACAAGCTTGTCCAAATGCCCTTACTTCCCTTAAGTATTTTAATGAAAATATGCCGCAATATGATATAGTTGCCGCCGGTAGTCTGCTTGGGGTGTTTTTGCATGAAGGTGTTTCTTTTCCTGTAGGTAAAGTTGAATTTATGAAACTCTATCCTATGTGTTTTTTTGAATTCCTGTATGCAATGGGCGAAGAGCAACTTTGCGGTTTACTGGAAAAATGCGATTGGGAAATGATTGAAGTATTCAAGGAAAAATATATCTCCTATTTGCGTATGTATTTTTATATTGGCGGAATGCCAGAGGCAGTTCATGTATTTGCAGCCAACAAAGATTTTAGCGCAGTGCGTAATGTTCAAAATCAGATTTTGCAATCATATTCCGAGGATTTCTCAAAACATATTCCAAAAACTGATATTCAGAAAACTGTTCAAATTTGGAATTCCATTCCGTATCAATTAGCCAAAGAAAATAAAAAATTTGCTTATTCGGAAATTCAAAAAGGCGGAAGAGCCAGAGTTTTTGAACTTGCTTTGGAATGGCTTATCAGAAGCGGCTTAATACATCGTGTTTCATGCGTTTCAAAACCTGCAATGCCGTTAAAAGGTTATGCCAATTCATCCGGTGCGTTTAAACTATTTTTATGCGACATAGGACTTATGTCTGCAATGTCAAAAGTTGATGTACGCGCTCTGCTGGAAGGTGATGCCTTATTTAAAGAATTCAAAGGCGCACTGACAGAGCAATTTGTATGTCAGGAATTAAAATTGACAGAAGATATCGAATTAGCATATTGGGCAAATGATCCGCCTGCCCGGGCAGAAATCGACTTTATTTTTCAATCTGGAATGGAAATTATTCCCATCGAAGTAAAATCGTCCACAAATTTAAAGGCAAAAAGTCTTGCCGTTTATCGTGAAAAATTCCAGCCTAAAACAGAAATAAGAACATCACTTGCCGACTACAAAAAATCCGGTAATTTGTTTGACATTCCGCTGTATGCGCTGGGCAAGTTAAATGAAATATTGGATTTGCCGTCTTTTTAAAGCAAAGTTACCGTAAGCGCCACATACAATGCAATAAGTCCAGCCAGCAGCAACCCTGCGCCTATCTTAACAGGTAAATGCGCAAGATTAAAACCTATTTTTGAGCCAAACCTTGATTCAACAACTATGGCAGGATCGTCCGGGTTATGATAAATCAAACCCAATAGCCAGTATTTGTCATCACCCCGTCCAGGTTTTGAGGAAGCAGAAACATCGATGTTTGTTTCATCAATATCTTCTGATTTTATTTTTACTTTGCAGCCGCCCTGGCCAGTTATAAAATAAATTACAATAACGGGAACTATGGAAAGGAATGTAAAAATAAGTATTAACCATATCATTGCTTCTCCGCCTATTAAAGTCCAGATAGCGGCATCGGGGAAAACGATAATAATGGTAGGAAGCGCAATTATCATTGATATTACTAATGTTATAAAGCCAATCGCATGTCCCATTCGTTTACGATAAACATTATGCTGAGCAAAAGATAAACGGGGCTTTTCAGGGTCTATTTGCAGTTTAACTTTAATGATTGATATTGCAACTAAAAACATAAGTAATAATACCCCGATGTTCAATAGCGGTATTTGTAATGCAGTCCACCATGATTTTTCTGCCATTCTTGTCGCTTCAAAGGAAGAGTTAAAATGTAAAGGAATAAGTTCAGGTAAATTTGAATACCCCATAACAACAGTCAGAAAAGTAGCAAAAACTATTATAGTGCTTAATACATACCATACATATGGCAATGATGATAAGTTTCCTCTGGAATGAGTGGATTGGGTTTCTGTATACATGATATCTGAAACTGTCCAGCCGCGCTCTTCTTTTAAACGTACTGCTTTTTTCCAGTTGGGGATAAAAGCGGCAAGGTATAAAGGTATGATAAAAAGAGGCAAATAAAGTGTAGCTAATAAAGTTTTTTCCCGCCAGAATAAAAATTGTATTATGCAAAAACCAAGTAAAAATGCAGCGCCAAAAAGACAGACAGCCATGTACCGCTTTTTCATTTGAACAGCTTCTTTACAGCCTGCTTCTTTGGCAGGTATTTTTACACCAAAAAGATAGGACTTTCTGGTTATTTGCGGAATTATCATTAATAATCCGGCACATAATACATAAACAAAAAGGTTAGTTATAAACAAAAAAATATTTTCGTCCATTAATTCCTCCATAAACCAATATAACAGATGTAAAAGATATTGTTAACAAGCATATTGATTAAAAACGTATTTTCCGCAATAATAAAACCATGAAATACGATTTAATTTTAGCAGGAGTTGGAGGGCAGGGAGTAATATCAGTTGCTACCATTATTGCTCATGCTGCTTTGAGCGAAGGATTCGAAGTGCGCCAGTCTGAAGTACATGGTATGGCGCAAAGGGGCGGACAGGTTTTGTCCCACATGCGTTTTTCGGACAAAGAAATTCCCGGCGACCTTGTGCCAAAGGGCGGTGCGGATATGATTATCGCCATGGAACCGCTTGAGGGACTGCGGTATGTGCCGTACCTAAAGCCTGACGGCATTTTAGTTACTGCCGCCGAATCCTTTGTTAATATGTCTGGTTATCCTGATATCGATTCGCTTCATTCTACCATAAAAAAACTTCCAAAATGGCGGATTATAAAAACTGCAGAGCTGGCAAAAGAAGCAGGCCTTGCCAAGACAGCCAATACTGTCATGATTGGAGCTGCTTCATGTTTTCTGCCAATTAAGAGTGTTTGTCTGGAAAAAATCATAGCTGACACATTTGCAAAAAAAGAAACAAGCGTAGTTACGGCCAATGCAAAAGCTTTTAAGCTTGGGCAGGCAGCCTGTAAAGTTTAGTTATACCAAACCTGGTTTGAATAAATTAAATGAACTTTAAGTATTGGGATCCAACAATAGAAAAAATGCCCCGCCTTGAGCTTGAAGCTCTGCAGCTGCAAAAATTAAAATCAGAAATAAACAATGCTTTTAGAACTTCCTTTTACAAAGAGCGGCTGACAAAGGCGGGTATTAGAAGTTCTGATGATATTAAAACGCTCGACGATCTAAAAAGGATTCCTTTTACTACCAAGGACGATCTTAGGGACGGCTTTCCTTATGGTTTTCTTGCCATTCCAAAAGAAAAAATTGTGCGTCTTCATGCTTCCAGCGGAACAACAGGAGTGCCTACAACAATTTATTTTAGCAAAGACGATATAAAAAGATGGGCAGACTACATGGCCCGCTGCATTTATGGGACTGGCAGCGATTCAAACGATGTGTTTCAAAATATGATATCGTACGGCCTTTTTACGGGAGGTTTGGGGTTTCATCAGGGCGGCGAAGAAGTAGGAATGCTGGTAATTCCTGCAGGAGCCGGGAATACAACTCGCCAGTTTAAAATGATGCAGGATTACGGAACAACCGTATTACACGCAACGCCCAGTTTTCTTCTTCACCTTGAAACAAAAATGAAAGAAGCCGGCGTAAAAAGGGAAAGCTTGTCTCTTAAACGTGCATTTGCAGGAGCAGAACCTTATTCGGAAGATACCAGGCAGCGTATCCAGGAACTTTTAAAAGTTGATGTATATAATTCCTATGGTCTTTCCGAAATGAACGGGCCGGGTGTTGCATTTGAATGTCAATGCAAGGACGGGCTTCATATATGGGAAGACGGTTATATTGCAGAAATTGTTGATCCCGATACACTACAGCCGGTTAAGGACGGTGAAACTGGTGAACTTGTTTTAACCATACTCTGCCGCGAAGCAACGCCGATTCTTCGCTATCGTACCCGCGACCTTACCTCTTTTTACACAGAACAATGTAAGTGTCAAAGAACGCACCGCCGCCTTAAACGTTTAACAGGGCGCAGCGACGACATGCTCATCATTAACGGCGTTAATGTTTTCCCCAGCCAGGTAGAAGAAGTGATCATGGGCATGAAAGAAGTTGGCAACAATTACCTTATCGTAGTAGAGAAAGACGGCGCACTTGATAGAATGATTGTAAAAACAGAAATGAGTTCAAACCTTTTCATGGACGATACCCGCCCGTTAATCGCCCTTAAAGAAAAAATAAGGAAAGCGCTGCAGGCGTCAATTTCCATTAGCCCCAGGGTAGAGCTGCAAGAAAGCGGAAGCCTGCCAGTCCCGGAAGGCAAAGCCGTAAGAGTAATGGACACCCGTTGTAAGGATATTTAATTCTCTATTGTCCCGTTTTTCATTACAGCCACCCTGTCGCAAAGATACTCCACGGCGTCTTTGTTATGCGATATAAAAAAAATGTTTAATCCCATAGTTTTGTGCAATTCGTAAAATAAATTGAGTATTTGCGCGCCTGCGGAAACGTCAAGCGAGGAGATAGCTTCATCGGCGATTAAAAGACGCGGCTGCAGGATAAGGGAACGCCCAATGCAGATACGCTGTTTTTGGCCGCCGGAAAGTTCATGAACACGGCGTGTTTTGTACGCGGGGTCAAGCCCAATACGAAGCAGCATTTCGTCCACTTTTTGCGAACGTTCTTTGGCAGGCATAAGCTTGTGGATTACAAGCGGCTCTTCCATAAGCCAGCCTATATTTTTAACGGGGTTTAATGAAGAGCCGGGATCCTGAAAAACCATTTGAATTTGTTTTTGTTTTAAATTGTTTTTTTGTCCGTCAAGAGTAATTTCCCCATCATAATCGATAAGTCCTAAAATACAGCGTGCAAGAGTGGTTTTGCCGCAGCCGGATTTACCGGTTAAACCAAAGATTTGCCCTTTTTGTATTTCCAGATTAATGTTTTTTAAGACAGGCTTTCTCTTTATCTTGCCCAACATTCCAAAACTTCGGCTGATGTAAACATTGGAAACATTCCTGATGGAAAGGAGGGTATTACTATTCATACGTATCACCTTTAATTTGTGGATAATAGCAATAAACTTTGTTTCTTTCTTTACCTATGTTATGAAAATACTCAGGTGGAAAAACCTCGCGGCAGATTGTTTGGGCTTTGGGGCAGCGTGGTGCAAAGGGGCAGCCCATGAAGCGATCTTCGATTGACGGGACTTTCCCGCTAATGCTTTTTAGTTTTTTGCCGCGTTTTTCTTTTGAGGGCATTGCGTCAATAAGTGCATTGGTATAGGGATGAAGGGCACAGTAGAGTGTATCACCCTGAACGGTATTTTCTTCGATAATTTTTCCGGCATACATAACAAAAAAACGGCTGCAAAATTCTTGTATAATTGAAAGTTCATGCGAAATAAAAAGGATTGATGTTTTATATTTTTGATTCATTTCCAATAAAAGCGAGATAATTCTTTTTTGGTTTTCTTCGTCAAGAGCGCTGGTAAGTTCATCGGCTAACAAAAGCTTCGGGCGGCGAATCGCAGCGATTGTTATCATCACTCTTTGGCACATACCGCGGGAAAGCTGATGCGGATAAGCATCAAAGATTTTTTCCGGTTCTTCAAAACCAAGCAAGGAAAGCATTTCCAGTGCATTTTGTTTATTGTCTGTTTTGGATAGCTCCATCATTTCTGTTATTTGTTTTCCAACTTTCATAAGGGGATTTAATGACTGCCTTACATCCTGAAAAACCATCCCAATTTCACTTCCCATGATACGGCATAAATGTTTTTCGTTTAAAGCCGTTAATGATTGGCCGTTAAAAATTATTTCGCCGTCCAGTATACGGAAACCTAACGGCAGAAGATTCATAATTGCCAAAGCAGTCATGGTTTTTCCGCAGCCGGATTCTCCTGCAAGCCCTGTAATTTCTCCTTCTTTAATCGAAAAACTGATATTGTCTATTGCTTTTAAAGTGTTTTTTCCTTTTTTAATACCAACAGTAAGGTTTTTAACTTCCAGTAATGCCATTGTTTTCTCCTAAGGTTAAACCTTGCCCAACCGGCGAAGCCCTTCGCCCAGCAAATGGAAAGCAAGAACCGTAAGCATGATGAAAATACCCGGTGTTATAGCGTACCAGGGAGCGTTAAAAAACCAGCCCTGCGCTTCAAAGAGCATACGCCCCCAGGAAGGATGTGGCGGCTGGATTCCCATACCAAGGTAACTCATTGCAGATTCGGCTAAAATCGCATTGGAAAGCCCGATAACCGAAGCGGATAAAAGCGACGGAGTTAGGTTTGGCAGAATGTGAATAAACGTTATGCGAAAAAACCCGGCGCCAAGTACTTTTTCTGCCTGAACAAACTCCGATGATTTGTATTTTAACGCTCCTGTGCGTATAATTCGGGTGAAACCTGGAATAAATAAAATTAAAAGCGCTATAAATATACTAAATTGGCTGTTATCCAAAATGGCAACAATAAAAAGCGCAATAACTATTCCGGGAAAAGAGCTAATTGTATCAATAAGCCGCATTATTATTTCGCCGGTAATTCCTCCAATGTAACCTGCTAAAAGACCAAAAAAAGCGCCAATTATAACAGCGCCTACTACAGTGCAGATTGCCAGAAAAAGGGAATTTCTGCCTCCTATCATAATACGTGAAAAAATATCCCTGCCTAAATTGTCTGTTCCCAAAAGATGATTTGCATCAGGAGGCAATAGGCGGATACTGTAATCGATTGCATTGTAATTGTGCGGAGTCCAAATAAAACCAAGAAGTGACATGGAAATTATTAAAAGGACAATAACCGCTCCTGTTATTAATCCAATGGAATATTTCATCGGATATCCTTTGTTACCCTGATTCTTGGGTCTATAATCATGATAAAAATATCTGCTAAAGTATTGGCTATAACTACCAATAAAGCTATGTACACCATTAAAGCCTGAATTAATGGATAGTCTCTGGATGTAATTGCCGCAATCAACAATCTTCCAATTCCGGGAATAGAAAAAACCTGCTCAATAATGATGCTGCCGGAAAAAATTTCCGCGATTATCATTGCCAGCATGGTGATAGAAGGCAAACTTGCATTTTTTAATACATGACAGCGAAGGACATAAAAGCGGCTTGCTCCTTTGCTTTTTATTGTTCTTACATAGTCGCTTTGCAGTTCGGAAAACAGCGAGCTTCTTAAAAACTTTGTTAAAATTGCGGCATTTGGGATTGCTATTGCAAGCGCTGGAAAAAAAAGATAACCCAAAAAGCCTAAAAAACTTTCGTTGTAATCGACATAAGCGCCGGGAATAAATAGCTTTAAGATAAAACCAAAAATAAAGATAAACAAAAGCCCAAGGAAAAATCCGGGTGTGCTGATTCCTGCGGCAGTAAAAAAGTTTACTATATTGTCAACGGTATTTCCCTGTCGCTTTACGCTAAAGAGTGAAAGTGGAATTGAAATTAGAATAATCAAAAATAACGAAAGCAAGGCCAGCGAAATTGTTACAGGAAGACGCTGTGTTATCAATGAAGAAATGGCTTCTCCCCTAAAGATGTGTGAATTTCCCATGTTTCCAGAAACAAATTTGAATAACCAGCTAAAATAACGGGCAAAAACATTTTTGTTTAGTCCCATTTCTTCACGTAACTGGGCTAGTTGTCCGGCGGATGCGTCTGTTCCCGCAAGATAGCTTGCAGGATCTCCACGGATAACGCTAAAGCAGAGAAAACAAATTATAGAAACGAGAAATACTGTAAGTAATGCAATGAGAATTCTTCTCAGCAAAAAATTCAATTGTTTTTTATCCTGTAAATAGTAGAAAAATCAATTATGTACAATGGGTAATTTAAGGCGCCGCCAAAAAGACCTTTTCTAAAAACCATGTAATATACAATGTCCTGAATAAACACACTTGCTGCGTTAGTTGTAATTATTTTTTGCGCTTCCTTGTAAAGATTAATTCGTTTTTCTGAATCGATTTCTGTCATAATTGAATCAAATGTATTGTCATAATCTTTGTTTACAAAGTTAATAAAATTATTGTTGTTTGTGGAATGGTAACGTGTTAGACACCTTCTTGGAGAAACAACCGGACTATCAAGTGAAATTACAGTTGCCTGATAATTACGCTGCCGGTATACATCGGATAGCCATGTATTCCAGTCAACAAGCCTTATGTTTACCTGAATTCCAATTTTTTCAAGCTGGTCTGCAATTACCTGTGCCGTATCAACATGCATTCCAAAATTTGAAGGGACAGTAATTTCAAGGTTAAGTTTTGTGTTTTCGTTAAATCCTGCCTGAGCCAGGTATTCTTTTGCCATATCTGGATCATATAGATATCCAAGAGAGCTTTCAAAATAAACAGATAATCCCGGAATTATCGGGCTGCCGGAATGAGAGCCGTGGCCAAAAAAAGCAGCATCGATTATACCCTGTACATCAATCCCATAATTAATGGCTTTGCGTACACGAATATCATCAAGAGGAGTATGTGCATTATTCAATGCTAAAAGCTGCACTGCCGATGAATAATTATGTACAAAATCGAAATTATTTTTATCAAGCTGTGCTATATCAGAGCCTGTAAGACTTGCGCCGTCTATATTTCCGCTCCGTAAAGATGTCATCATGGCTTCGTAATTTGCAAAAAATACAATTGTTACTTTTTCCAGATACGGTATTTCATGGGGCGGCGAAAGAAACCTTTGCCAGTAATCATCAAATCTTTTTAAAACAAGATGTCTTTGTGTTATGTAGCTTTCTATATAAAAAGGTCCTGTACCGATAACAGAACTTTCGCGATCTGTATTTTCTGCCTTAACAATTCCAACTGTTAAAAAAGGAAGAAAATCCGGATCAGGATTATTTAAAACAACATTGATCTGGTTTTCACCCTGAATAATTACTTCATTAATAGTATCAAGTCCGTTAAAGCCGTTGTCTTTTGCCGTATCAAGGCTGAACTTAACATCTTTGGCAGTTACAATCGAGCCGTCATGAAAGCGTATACCTTCTCTTAGTGTAAAGGAATAAACAAGAGAATCTGGGGAAACTGTCCAGGATTCTGCAATACATGGCATAAATGTTCCGTCGGTATTGGGTTTTATAAGCCCTTCAAAAACATTAAAAAGAATTATCCTGCCATCCGCAGTATTATT
>JAITFY010000072.1 GCA_031281025.1 Treponema sp.
ATGAACCCCTTTGACAGATGGCTTATCCATACAACATTAAATGATATAGGGGATGTTGAAACCAAAAGCGAGGGAGATGGTTTATATAAGCAGGTGAGGGTTTATTACAAGGGGTTTAAGTAGTAGCAAAAATATATGCTTTAGGTTTGCTTGGGGTCCTGTCAGGGAAAAAAGCGCCGTGCGGGGACGGCATTTTTTTCCCTGCCACCCCTCAAGCAGCTATCCTGAGCATATATTTTTGCAGTTGTTTACACTCCTTCGTAAATAGCCCTACCTTAATTTCAGTAAGGATAGGTGGAGATTAAATTGGTTAAATTTGTTTTTGGATTTATTTTGGGTTTTTCCTTTTCGGTGCAGGTTTTGGCTGTGCCGGTTGAGGGGTTGCTTTCTCCTGATCGCCTTCGGCAGTTGCAGAGTTTGGAGCAGGGGCGTATTATTGAAACGCAGACCAGGAATCCTTCGCCTGTTTTGCTGCCTCAGAATAGCGAGTTGCAGCAGTTTGTTGGTGAGATCAGAAGAGCGTTAAATCCTAATATGATGGTTGAAGCTTTGTACTTGCACTCTAAACCTGGTTCTTTCCGTACAAGTGTTGATAGCTGGGACGTTGGGCAAAAAACTGGGGTCTTTAATCAGTTGGTGGCGATTAGTTCATTGACAGGGGTTCAGTATTTTTCCGCCAGCCGGAATACTATGCGTACTTTTTATGAATTTTCCAGAGTTATAGATGCGCCGCAAACCAGAAACCCGCTTCCCGATCCGGTTTTTTCACAGCTGCCAAATACATTGACTCTTTTTGCCAGACAAAGAGACCTTACCTTTGGGGATAATATTTATCGTTATGATTATAGAGTTACACCCGATGTTATTTTTTTTGTCCAGGAAAATGTTACCGGTTTAAGTTACTATATCCCGGTTATAGGAAGGGGTAATCTTCGTTCGGTCCTGGCGGTTATTGATTGCGGTGATTCCATTTTGGTTTACGCCATTTCAATGGCAAGAGCCGCCTCCCCGCCGGGATTGGGCGACAGAATTAACAGTTCATTCACCAACCGCGCAGAAGCCCTCCTTAACTGGCTCGCTGGCAGATTTGTGAACGAACTTTTTAATTAGCTACTCTCTAACCTTTGCAAGGATATCTGCAATGGCAGCGTCGGCTTTGTCGTATGGAACCTGACAGGTGCCGACTTGTTTGTGGCCGCCACCGCCATGAGATAACATTAGTGAGCCAACATTGACTGTAGAGGAGCGGTTTATTATGCTGTAGCCTACTGTAATGGCAACATTGATTTTGGCTCTGCCGTCAACAACCCAAACGGAAATGTTTTGCTCAGGGTAAAGTGTATAGATGATAAACCGGTTCCCGGCAAATATTGTTTCGACGCCGCGAAGATCTACATAAATGGCATTACCATCAATTTTGCAACGTTGTCCAACCATTTCTTTAAAAAGGCTGGTATGTTTAAAGTACAAATCAAGGCGTTCTTTGACATCCGGCATTTCTAATATTTCGTCAATGCTTTTTTCTGCACAGGCTTTTGCCAAAATTGCCATTAGTTCATAATTGCTGATTGTAAAATCGTGAAAACGTCCCAAGCCGGTACGAGGATCCATTATAAATCCCAAAAGTATCCATCCTTTTGGATCTGTGATTTCTTCGGTAGTAAGATTGCCGGAATCTACCCTGTCAACAAAGTGGATCATTTCTGCGAATCTACCCAGTTTTGCATCACCGCCATAATACTCATAAATTACCTGTGCACAACTTGGCGCAATTTTTGATACGCCTTCGAAATAAGTATCGCTGCCCAGACGTTCTGTTTCGCTTGAATGATGGTCAAACCAGAGCTTGCATCCTTTTGCATACGGAATGTTAGCTAAAATATCGTTGTCTGTTATTTCCACTAAACCATCCTGTATATCCTTTGGGTGAACAAATTTCCATTCATCGACAAGTCCTAAATATGACAAAAGCGAGCCGCAGGCCAAGCCGTCAAAATCAGATCTGGTAAGTAATCTCATAAAAACCATCCTTCAAAATTAGATTTTTAATATTCTCTATAATATGTCTAAATTCTACAACATTTGTATTGTTTTATCAATAATTTTTTTTGTAAAGTTGTAATTTACCGTTGTAATTTGCTTGCCAAAAGTGTAATATTTTATTAATGTTAGAGTATGCAAGCGAATGACCCTATTACACTATTATCCAGAGTGCTGTCCCTTCCAGATGGGAGTGGTGTTAATAGAGTATTTATTGATATCATCTTAAACGAAGAAATCCCAATTTTATGCATCAATAAAACTGCCAAGAAAAAAAGGCTTATGCCGTTTAAAGTTTTAAACAATAATAAAGAAAGCTTTTGGCAATACACTGGAAGCTGGGAGTATTATCTTACTAGAGAAAGTGTTCAATTACTAAGGGAAAAAGCTATCGTAAAAACGGGTGTCTGGGATTTGGAAAAACCATCATCAGATAAAAAAATACCTGATGATAAAAAAGAGCCCGATGATATCGAAGAAATTGAAGCTGTCGATGATAGTTTTGGAAGCGAATATACAGTTTTTGTCGAAATGTCATCTGGAGAGAGGGTAGATCACCTTAAAGGTGAAAAAAAACGTTTAAACGATCTTCTTGTAAATAAGAGCAAGGATGAAAAAGCCGTAGCCGTAGCCATTGTAGATTCAACCAAAAATGCTGCAATGATAAATCATGCAACTATCGAAGAAGCTTTGCTTCTTGCAGATGAAGCTGCAAAGTTATCAACTCAGGAAATTGTAGACAACACAACCGAAATGCTTAAAACATCTATGCAGCTAATATCAGAGGATGTTTTTGGCAATGAGTTGGTGAATACACTGGTAGAAAAATCCAACGGAACTATTGTTCAGCACATGACCCGCGTGTTCCTTAACGGGCTTGCTTTTTTTGCTTATTATAACAATCTGGTTTCTGGTTCCAGCGCCATACAAAAGTATCGTATTTCTTTTGCTTCCAAATTTAGAAAGTATTATCAGGTTTTGCTTCCACATCTCAATCCCGACGACATCATTCTTGAGCGTGTTTTCTATGGCGGCATGAGGGCTATTCCTCCCGAGCTTTACTCAAAATGGGCTGTAGGTTTTTTGGTTCATGATATCGGTAAGGCATCTGCTGTAGAATATCACGAAGGTGAAGGTTCATACGATCGAAATATAGTTATTGATCATGTGAAAAAAGGTTATATTTCGATCATGACTAAAACCAACTATCCAATGGAAGCAAGTCTTATAACTGGATATCATCATGAATATTACGGAGATCCCGCAGGTTATGGATATTTCCGGGCATATCTTCAGCAGTATAAAAAATCAAACCCTTTAGCAAAACTGGATTATTGCATAACATACGAGCTAGAACCTATGTTGGACTATCATGCCCTTGCATATTTTCCCGCAAAAGTTCTTGAAATAATTGATGTTTACGACAGCCTGACAGACCCTCACCGTTTATACCGTAAACCCATGACTCCCGAAGAAGCTCTGGATATGATGCATGCAGAATTTATCGAAAAACAAATTAAGTTAGACCCGATTCTATTTAACGTTTTTGAAACGTTCATCCGGGAAAAGCAAAAAAAATAGTCCAACTAAATTTCATTAGTTTTGGGGCAGCATAACAAAATGTTTTTTTAGAAATTGCAAATCTAGCTCGGGATATACAGGAAATCTTTCCATTAGGGTTTTTACCCTTTCGTGAACTTCGCTTTTTACTTTTGCATCTACATTGTATTTTGCCTTGCTGTTTTTTGCCGGGTCCTTTTTGTCTGGAGCCTGAGTGGTACCCTTGATAACTGCCGCTATTAACGCGCCAATCTCTGCCATTTCCGTTTCTCCCATACCAAGTGTTGTGACAGCGGCTGTTCCCACTCTTATTCCAGAGGTGTACCACGGGCCGTTGGGATCATTGGGAATACTGTTGCGGTTTAATGTTATATGGCAATCGAGTAGGGCGCTTTCCGCCTGCCTTCCTGTGATTCCAGCTTTGTGAACATTGACCAAAATTAAATGGTTGTCGGTACCGCCTGTAAGTACTTCAAGGCCGTTGTTCAAACACGAAGCGGCAAGGGCTTTACAGTTGTCGACAATTCGTTGTGTATACTGCCGGAATTCGGGGGTTGCAGCTTCACGGAATGCCACTGTCTTTGACGCTATCACATGGGGGAGCGGCCCGCCCATTACTAGCGGGCAGCCTTTGTCAAAGGCATCTGCAAACTCTTTGGTAGAAAGCACCAGCCCTGCACGAGGGCCGCGTAATGTTTTGTGTGTTGTGCTTGTTACAACATGCGCCCATGGAACCGGATCGTATTCGTCTGTAAAAACCTTGCCTGCAACGAGGCCTGCAAAGTGAGCCATATCCACCATGAAAACAGAACCGGCCTTTTCTGCAATTTCTCTCATGCGCTTAAAATTGATTTTTCGCGGATAAGCCGAATAACCGGCAAGCAGAATTAAAGGCCGCACTTGCAGAGCCTGTTTTTCTATTTCATCGTAGTCAAGCAAACCGTTTTCTTTTGAAACTGAATAAGTGAACACATCGAACATGCGCCCTGAAAGGTTGTAGCGGTAACCGTGGGTCAGGTGTCCGCCGGAATAATAATCCATTGCCAAAAGACGCTGGTTGCCAAAAGCGGTTTTTAGTTCATTCCATTGGGAATCGTCAAGTTTGTAGAGATTGGTTTCGCCCCATTTTTCCAGCGCTGGATTTTCGATCCTGGTGGACATAATTGCCCAAAATGCAAGCAGATTTGCATCTGCGCCGCAATGGGCCTGCACATTGGCATATTGCGCTCCAAAGAGTTTGCATGCCTCCTGTGCAGCCAGCGTCTCAATTGCGTCTACGTTTTCGGTGCCTGCATAAAAACGATGATACGGGTAACCCTCGGCGTACTTATCGGTTAAGAGGTTTCCCATTGCAAGTTTTACTGCCATGGAACAATAGTTTTCGCTTGCGATAAGCTTTACCCGTGTACGCTGATATTCCAGCTCTTTTACGATAGAAGCCGCAACTTCCGGAGCTGTTTTGGATACTTCCGTTAAGGCGCAAAGATAAGCCAAAAAATTTGTATCGAGTTTTTCCGATGAGATTCCGCTATGAAAAGCGCCGGCAAGATACGCCGCAACAGGATTTGTGGTCATGAACTTATTTACTTTCCTTTGGGGTTAGGGCCAAAGCGGTTATCGCCGGGTGTACTATCCAGACAGCAGAGAACCAGTAAAACAATACCGCCCGTAAGAATAAAAAGAAATAACAAGATAAATAGGGGGAAGGAATTGCCAATGGCATATCCCATCATATATTCCCAGCCATAATAGCTTAGATAAAACCTGACTTCTTGAGGAAGGTTCATAATTGCAAAAACAACAGCGGCTATAAAGGCGAGCAGCGGGGCATATCCCCACCAGAATAAAAGTGTTCCTCTCCGGTTTGTATCATGTAACCGTCTGATAGCTATCGTGATACCAGGTATAAATGTTGCAAGAGCATACAAAGAATATAATAGCCCAAAATCACTAAAATCTTTTCGGAATATGATCACATCCAGAATAGAAGCTCCTATCGAAAAAATAATATTGAATAGAACAAATCCCCAATACTCTTTTCTTCTGGCTCTGCCCCTGCCAACACCAAAATTTTTCCATGCAGACACATAACCTTGCCATAAAGTGAAATTGTCCGCCAAGGGAACACTTTGTGTTTGAACATTTTGAACTTGCTCTAAATTCTGGGGTTGTGTGGCGCTGTCTTTCTCCTTTCCACATCCACTGCAAAATCTTACCTCGTCATCTAATTGCTGTCCGCAACTTACGCAAAAAGCCATAAGAAATCTCCTTTGTTATTTATATATAGATAAGCTAATTCAAACATATTATTGATTAAAACACAATAGGCATGTATAACTCATTACAATTGCTTTTTTTCCCATTAAATAGTACAATAAACCTATGAAAAATTGGAAAAACGCCTTATTGGGCCTGGCTGCTGCGGCAGTATTTACGATTTTATATTTGGTTGGCGCTTTAACAGTGCTGGAACAGCAGCTTTATGATTTTTTTCTGCGGTTCAGAGCAGATCGTGAACAATTGGAAGATGTAGTTTTTCTTAATGTTGATGACAACGCGATTGCGTATTATGGTATTTTTCCATGGCCGCGTTCCATCTATGGAGATGGTTTGCTGCGACTCAAAGAATTCGGATCACGGGCGGTAATTTTTGATATTGAGTTTATCGAACGCGGACATCAGGGTATTGATATTCATTACATGAATTACAGGCTGGAAAGAGACTTTTCCGGCAGTTTTTCCGAAATTAAAACTGCAACACAGGAAATTCTTTCCGCCATACAAGCAGGACAAATTAGACAAAATGATATAAGTCATTTTTCTGGGACTCTCTCTTCCATTATTACTGAAGAAGAACGAAGCCTTTTTAACAATGTATTAAATGTTGCACGTGATAACGATCTATATTTTTCACAGGCTATTGCCCTTAATGGCAATACCTGGACTACTGTTCAAATGAGTTTTTCTCATCTTGCAGGTGAACAGGCCGAACGCCGTTCTATTGCAGAAGAACATTTTGCAGTTCCTGTAAATGCTGCCGGCAATTTTGTTTTGGGTTACAATTTTGTTGATGTTCTTCCGGCTTTGCCAATTTTTTCCCAATCTGCAAAAGGCGCGGGTTTTACCAATGCTGTGGTTGACAGTGACAGCGTCAGAAGACGTGTTTACCTTGTCCAGAATGCCTATGATCATTGGTATCCGCAGCTTGCGTTTGCTCCGCTTCATAGCTTTCTGGGAAGCCCCCAAATTATTTTTGAAAAACGAAAATTAACTTTAAAGCAAGCCCAAATGCCTGATGGTCAGGTAAGAGATCTTTCCATCCCCTTGGATAATTACGGCAGACTAATGCTTGACTGGCACAAAGAGAATTACTTTGATAAATACACTCATGTTTCTTTTGCTACATTTGCCGTATTGGATGAAATCGAAGCCGATTTGGAGTATTACTCCAGCGCGCTTTTATCTGCCGAATGGATGGACTTTACTCAATTTGATCCTTCGTTAAGAGTTATCCCCCGTACATTAATCGAAATTGGAGAACTTTTTGATGCGGCCCGTACAGTAAGAAGTTTTGCTATGGAAAATACCTGCGATAATTCGTTTAACGCTTACCTGGAATACCGTAATTATGCTATGGAATTATTAGGTGATATTTTTGCAATGAATGTCGAAGAAAAATTGCAGGAAATAATCATGTTGTTGTTTGATGAATATCCTGATTATATTGATTTGTTTGAAGAAGAAGCCGAATACATTTTATTGCTTATTGATCGCCTAAAATCAGATTTAAATCAGTATCATGAATTAATCGAAAATTATGCCTCGGTTTTTAGTGATAAATTTGTTATTATTGGCCGTGTTGATACAGGAACAACCGACTTTGGCGTAAACCCTTTCCATGGAAACTATATCAATGTTGGTACTCACGGTGTAGTATTGGATACTATTCTTTCTGAATCTTTCATTATTCCGCTGGGATTATTGTGGAGTATTTTGCTGATTTTCATTTTTGTTCCGCCTTTTTTCTTTTTTAGTTCTGGTTTACCTCCTGTTATCCGCGCATCTTCCGGGTTTGGAGCTGTATTTTTTATATTCGCCGGAACTGTTTTGTTGTTCCGTTTTTCAGGAGTTTTTTTGAGTCCAGTTGGAGTAGTGCTGGCAACGGTAAGCGCCACCATTATTCGCGAAATTATTTTGTATGCAGCTTCCGAAAAGGAAAAACGTTTTATCCGTAACGCATTTTCCACTTATGTAAGCAGCGATATAGTAAAAGAAATAATTGCAGATCCTTCACGTTTGCAGTTGGGCGGAACCGAACACTACATGACAGCAGTTTTCACCGACGTTAAAGGTTTTTCCACCATTTCCGAAAAGCTTGGCGATCCTGCAAAATTGGTCAGTCTGCTTAACAAGTATTTAAGTGCGATGAGTGACGTTGTGCTTGCCGAAAAGGGAACGATTGACAAGTACATAGGCGATGCGATTGTCGCCTTCTTTGGTGCGCCTATCCAGCTGGAAGATCATGCATTACGTGCATGTGTTTCTGCCATTGCAATGAAAAAAATCGAAGTTGATATGAATAAAGAAATCATGGAGCAGAATCTCTCTCCTATTCCGCTGTTAACCCGCATTGGCGTTAATACCGGTTCCATGGTAGCAGGTAACATGGGTACAGCCAACAAAATGAACTATACAATTATGGGTAATGCTGTAAATCTTGCTGCACGTCTTGAAGGAGTAAACAATCAGTATGGAACATGGGTTCTTGCTTCTGAAGATACTGTACTTGAAACTAAAGATGCGCTTCTTTACAGAAAGCTCGATCGTGTCCGCGTCGTTGGTATCAATAAACCTGTGCGTCTTTGTGAACTTATCGACATGGCGGATATTGCCTCTGAGCAGGACAGAAAACTTGTATCTGTCTTCCACGAAGCGCTTGACAATTTTGAAAAACGCCAATGGAAGCAGGCCATCGAAGGTTTTAATGAAGCGCTGATAATCAAACCGAATGATACTCCATCAACAATATATCTTGACAGGTTAAAACAGTTTTCGGTAACTATGCCGGATGATTCGTGGGATGGAGTTTATAACCTGACATCAAAGTAGCAATTATTTCTTAAAGAGAATATACTGAAACAAGGAGTTAATTGTGTCACAAACAAAATTTTCAAAAATCCCTGTTGGTATTTTAGGCGCTACAGGCATGGTTGGGCAGCAGTACATCTCTCTTCTTAACGATCACCCCTGGTTTGAGGTGTGTTATGTGGCAGCATCGCCCCGAAGTGCAGGAAAAAAATACGAAGAGGCAGTTGCGGGTAGATGGCAGCTGGCAGCGTCTTATGCCCAGCATGTGGGCAGTATCGTAGTTGAAGATGCAAACGATGTAAGTAGGGCTGTTGCCGAATTTAAAAAAGGCGGGTGTTCTTTCGTTTTTTCCGCGCTCGAGATGGGTAAGGATGAAATCCGCTCACTGGAAGATGAATACGCAGCGGCAGGTTTCCCTGTTATCTCTAACGCTTCGGCTCACCGCTGGACAAGCGATGTACCAGTTTTAATTGCCGAGGTAAACCCCGATCATGCGGATATCATTCCCATGCAGAAAAAAGCACGCGGCTGGGA
>JAITFY010000129.1 GCA_031281025.1 Treponema sp.
AATATAAATGAAGTAGATAAATTAACATCTTCTTTTCAAAATCTAACTGCAGATTTGCTTGAAAGAGGTAGCAATAGCATCAAAATTAAAAGTAACTGGTCTTTATTTAACGATGAAATATTTGAGCAAATATGTTATGATTTAATCTTAAGAGACGGAAGATTTGTTCCTGAAGAAACAAGAAAAATGGGTTTATCTAAGTCTCGTGACGGAGGTAGAGATATAATTGCATTTGAAAAATCACATTCAGGGCAAAAGAAAAAAAGATTGTGGATTATACAATGCAAATTTTCAAAATTAAATAAATCTCTTGGAAGAGATGATATAAGGTTATCAGAGTTGATAGATGAATATTTACCTTATGGTATAATCATTGCTACAAATATGATCATTGATGCTGGAGCATACGATAAATTTGACAGGATTGCGAGAAATCGTAAAATTAATATTAATTATTTTAATGGGCTTTGGATTGAACGTTTGCTTAATAGAAATCCTGATTTGTTAAGATGTTATAAGTTAACAGATGTATAATAAGTGTGTTCAAAACATGCAAAGCACATTTTCTCGTCAATTGATTAATCTCCCCTTACACCCCCACCGCCACTCCCATTTTCTCCCTCATAGCCATAAAATCAATAACCTTCTCGGCGTGGCTGTAGTGTTCCATCATCTTTCGAGTGGAATGTCCTGCGATAGCCTGTATTTGAAGGTCAGAGATACCGTCTAATCTACCCAGAGTGATAAATGTGTGACGCAGGCTGTGAAAGGTCAAATTACGCCTCTTCTGCTCGCTGAGAACGGCAGGGGCGGACTTGGTTGCTTTCTTCCCTGCAGATTTCAAATTGCTTCAAGTTCACGTCTTATGGCGTTACGGAAGAAAGTCTCTCCCATTGGCTGACCGGGGCGGTCAATGCTCTCAAACACAAAATTATCTGCGAAGGGGCGGTAACCTTCGCCGAAGCCAAAGGCTGAGGTTCCCCTCCGAACAGCTATTTTACGAACTTCATCCAATGCCTTTTCAACAATATCAAGATAAGGCACTGTTCTTTCCTTTCCCTCGTTTTGGTTTCTTCAAGCCGTCCATGTGGACAAAATTATGGGTTAAGTAAATAAGATCGTTATCAATATTGCTCCAATGCAAGCCCCGGATTTCTCCCATTCTCATTCCACACAACAGTCCGAGGAGAACAGCCAACCTTGAGAGAGGGTTGGTCGGAGTGGCATTTATCAGATTTGTTCTCTCGGCAAAAGTAAGTACACCCTTTTCTTTCGGGGTTTCGGTTGCAGGGTCGACTTTCGCAAAGGGGTCTTTTTCAAGCTCGTCTCGGTTAAAGGCATATCGGACAGGCACACGCATAGTATTCAATGCAGAATTGAGGGTACGCCCGGTCAGGTTATTATCAACAGCCCAAGCCATCCAGTCTCGAATAAGTCCAGCTGTAAGGTTACGAAGGGTTATTTTATTGAATAAGAGGCAGGGCTTAATATGGCACCTAACATTTACGGCGTTTTGATGCACATAATATGCAGAGAGTGGTTTCTTCTTCAACACCGCACACTCTTTAACATAAGGTGAGTCAGGTTTCCAAAAACCCTCAAGAGATTCAATGAAGGGGCGGTCAGCAGCTTCTGTTTCAAAGCGAATTTCAGAAAGCATTTCCTGAGCTTTCAATTCTGCTTCTCGTTTTCGTTCTTTTTTCCCTTCGGCAATAATCCCAGTAGAACGAGTTATAGTATACTTCTGTGCCTTCTCGTTCCAATAACGAGCATACCAAATGAGACCGATTCCTGTTTGGTTCTTGTACAAAGTAAACGGACAACGCATAAACACTTCCTTTGCCATAAAAGTGTCATTTTTAGTGTCACTTCAAGGCATTAGTGTGATACGCCATCCGTTTTCGGGTAGGCTAATTCCTTACTACGTAAAGAAATATGTGATGGAGCTAAGGGGAATTGAACCCCTGACCTCTTGAATGCCATTCAAGCGCTCTAGCCAACTGAGCTACAGCCCCGTAGATTAATTTGACTGTACAAAATTGACAGGTTTGTGTCAAGCGGTTACTGCCCTCTGACGCTGCACCTCATATAAAAGCACGCCTGCAGCCACCGACACATTCAGCGAATCGATTCTGCCAACAGACGGAATCCCTGCCATACCATCACAGCGTTCACGCAGAAGCCGCGAGATACCACTGCCTTCACTGCCAAGGACAAACGCAATTCTGCCGCCAAGTTTAATGCTGTAAACAGGGTCTCCCTCCATGTCGGCTCCATAAATCCAAAAGCCTGCTTCTTTCAAATCTTCCATCGCGCGGGCAAGATTGGGCGTTTCTGCCTGAGCTACCCATGAAACAGCGCCTGATGATGTCTGGGAAATAATTCCGGCATGTTTTGCGTTGCGGCGGTTTCGGCTAATAACCAAATCCACACCAAACTGATCGCAGCAGCGAAGAATCGCGCCGTAATTGTGTGGGTCGGTAATCTCGTCAAGAATGAGAACAAGCGAGTTTTTTGTTTCGCCAAGATTGGCAAAAAAATCATCCAGAGATATATCCGCGCTGCTGCCTGCTTCATCTTCAACCTGCAAAGCAATCCCGCGGTTGCCCGGAGCAAGACCGTCCAAGTCGAATGTACCGACACGTTCAAGGCGAACCTTTTTATCGACAGCAAGCGAAACAATCCCCTTTGCACGCGGACCTGCTTTTGCCACAAGCAGAGGACCGCAAGCACGCCCAGATTTTATTCGTTCTTCAATTGCATGGAAGCCTGTTAAAAAAATCATTGTTTTATCCCCGTATATTTTCGCACAAAACCGCAGGGACGATAAGTCATCTTTGCCTGACGCAACCCTTCATTCCCCAAATCCTGTTCGCGATTAAGCAAAGTAAAAAAACCAGGGAGAGAAGCAGCAAACGTTTTATTTACAAATTGATAAATCCCCTTGTATCCATCAACCGCTTTTTCAAAATGAACGGCAAACATCTTTCCCCTTGCAATACTCTCGCCCAGACAATAAGCGACAGGTTTATCGCCAACAAAAAACACCGTGCCCCTCAATGTAAGTGAGGCAAATTTTTCCAATGCTTCTCTTGCCGCTTTGTAATCACCGTCTTCATTTATGTTTCGCAAAAACAAATCTTTACGCCATTGATCCAGAATTTCAATAACAGCTGGAATCGTCTCTGCACTTATGGGTTTTTGATTATGATCAGGATGGGCAAGTAAAAAATTATTTACATGATTTTTCTTTTTATAATATTTTTTTCCTGACAGCTCCGCCAGATCTTTTCGATAGTAGAGATAATCAAAATTATCGCGATCTTCCGCAACAACAACACCGCGCTCCTGCAGCCCTTCCTTGATCGGAGACAGAACCGAATCAGAAATGTTTTTCCAGTAATCGTGAGTTGCAAACAGAGCTTCCAGCGTTTCCCAATCCGGCGCTCTGCAGGGAGTCATAAAAAAAGTTCTCGCCTTTGAGCGACCGGACTGTTCTCCGGAAATAATAAAACCGCCGTCCGGAGAATCGTCCACCAGGCGCGAAATACGGTATTTATACTTGTCTCTGAAAAGATAAAGACCGGAAAAAGTAAATTCCGAAACACCATCCTGTGTCAGAGAAAGACGCGGATGCAGACAGTCTTTCAGATCAAACGTTAAGGGAATAAAATCGGGATAACATGGGACAAACATACCTAACTTTCAGTTTTTTCAGGTACAGTTTCTTCCTGCTCTGACTTTTTTGCTTGAACCGATTTTCGTGTTCCAAGCATAATTGATACAGGCTCCAAGATGGGAATGTTTTCACAAATTATTTTTATGATAACTGTCATGGGAACTGCGAGAATCATTCCGGCAAAACCCCATATATAACCCCATATTGCCAATGACACCAGGACCATCAAGGGAGAAATTCCCACATGATCGCCAACTATTTTTGGATCAAAAATATTGCAAAGAATCAGATTTACTGCCAAAACAACAGCAACCACCATAATAACCGGGCCAGGTTCCGGCCAGAATTGGATCAATGCAAAAAGAGATATACCAACACCTGCGGCAATGCTGCCCAAGTTGGGTATAAAATTCAAAATGAATTGAATTACACCCCAAAAAATTGCAAATTCCAGCCCTATAAAATAAAAGGCTACGGCAAATATAACACCATTGGCAAGAGAAATAAAGAATTTAGCCGTCAAATACCGTGTAACTTGAGTCATCAAATCGCGTCCCATCCGGTTAATGCGATCCGAACGGTTTTCAAATGCGACATCCAATTTTTCTTTTAAGTAACTTGCCTCCAGAAGAATAAACACAACAAAAAGAACCACTAAAATAGCGCTAGAAATAAAATTAAGGAAAATACTTGAAAAAGAAAAGGCAAAACCGCGAACCCAAGTGCGAAATCCCAGCTGATCCCATATATTTGCCCAAAAACCCAAAGATTCGTCGTAAGGAAGCTCCAATAAATGGGCAACCCAGATATAAATTTCAGTCAATCGGTTCTCATATTTAGGAAATATGGATAAAATATTACTTCCTGAGGTAAATAGTATCATTCCAAAGATATACAAACCGGAAACAATAATTATTACCACCAGGAGAATCGAAATAAAACGGGGAATCCGGTATTTATCCAGCCAATTTACCAATGGATACATCACAAAAGCCAACAAAAAGGCTATTGTGAATGGCAAAATCACAGAGGCGGCAATTTTTAACACCGCAACAGCAATAATACAGCAAATAAAAATCATTAAAAAAAAGACAGCGCGGCCTGAATGAAATGTTTTGTTTAACTTTCTCACGATACCGCAGTATACAGGAATTGACAGAAAAGAGCAAGAAAACTCTTGACCTTAAAGGGAAAAAACACTATGTTTGTATAGACTGAAGATACGATATTTGATGAATTCTGCAGTTACAGGTTTCTGATCTCACCCAAAAATTCAGGCATCTCTTGTGCTGTTGCTGACGTATTTCAGCAGCCTCCCGGGTTTCCTCACCTCCTTTTCCCGGGAGGTTTTTTTATAGCTGAAACCTCAGACCAAGAGTAGCGCCCAGGTTGTTGCCAACTAGATCGTACATAGTGGTCAAATCAAGCCTAACAACAGCAAAGTTAAAGGAAAAACCTCCAAAAACCCGTGAGTTAAAGCTGGTAAATTTCTTTATAGTCTCAAAACCTGTCTCAGAAACACTGGAAAGCTTGAATTCGTCCAGCAAATATTTTTCAAAATCGCTTAGTTCGCCGCCAGATACGGTTAATTGAGACGTTTTCACCCGATAACCAGCCTGCGACCATGCATAGCTTACCCCAACACCTGCATACGGGGTGATAATTTTTAACGGGAAAGAAAATTGTGTTTTAAACTCCAGAGTTTTGGTTTTCCATTCAACGCCTAATTGCGATTCTGTTGAGTTAAGCGTGTAATAATGGTCGTTGGAATCGGTAAATGAAAATGCCAAAGGCGCTGAAACGGTTGCTGTAATTCCTCCGTCCAGGTAATTAAAACCTGCACCAACAGAAAGCCTTACCGGCAATACCTTGTAATGAAGCAAGGCATAACGTATATCCGCACCAATAAGTGTATGTTTCATTTCAAAATTGGGCCTTCTGGCCATTAAACCGACAACAGAACCAAAAGCATCTGGCTGTATGTAGCTGAATTTTACACCAATGTCAAAAGGAAGAACAATACCTCCGATTCGTCCTTCCACAGTATAACCGGGAAGGGGCAAACCCAAGGAAGATATACCGCCGCTAATTGGTAACTCCACCCTGAACATCCTCATCAGATCGTTAACTGAGGCAAAGTTCATTGTGGTAGCTCCAGCAGAAATGCCGATTCCAAAATTAGGGGGTAAATCAATAATCTGCCCAATATAGGCATCAGACCAATTTAAGCCCATCGTAGAATAAAATGGCATCGCTTGAGCGACACTATCAGTAAATTTATCAACATTTTCTCGCAGACTATCAAGACTATTTTGAGAAAATACCGGACTTGCAGAGAAAAATAAAATTACCATACAAACAAGTATGGTTTTGCGGAAATTTTTCATAAAACCTCTTATATTTATCGACCGAAAAGTCGAAAAAATACAACTCTTATAGTAGATTATAACACCAGAATTGAAAAAAACCAATAAGATGTAAGATAAGTCTCTTATACAAGCGTTTTTACGTTGGCAATTCGCGGACTTGACCAGTTCCCGCATGGTGTAATACGATAAAGTGCCCTGTGTCAGGAACCGTGCGAGTATGCGCCGCCCAACCCCGCCAGGTCCGGAAGGAAGCAACGGTAAGCGGATGTATGCTGCGCCGCGGCCCTCCTGACGTGGGGCACTTTTTATAAAAAGTCTGGTACTTTTTCCATTATTTTTGTAAACTAACCTTATGGCAAGTTCATCGACCCCGGCTTACGAAGTAACAGCGACAAAATACAGACCCAAGACATTTGACGAATTGGCAGGGCAGGAATTTGTTGTTTCTACTTTGAAAAATTCGATGCAAAACGGGCATATTG
>JAITFY010000152.1 GCA_031281025.1 Treponema sp.
TTTTTATTTGTTTTTTTTTCAAATTTTTTTTTTTGTAACAGGGGGTTAAAGAAAAAAATTTTTTTTTTCCCCCCCCCCCCCCCCCCATTCGATTACTTAATAGCACGTGATGGAAAATACCAATAATGACAAGAAAATAAGCCAATCGCATTCATTTATGCGGTTTCTTTTTAAGCTGCCCGCTCCAATAATCATTATTACTCTCGCAATTCTTTCCTCACACAGTTCACTTCCCGGAGTGCAGCTGTTTCCCGGAATTGATAAATTTTATCATTTTGTTGCTTATGGCGCTCTGGGAGTTGCTTTTGGATTATGGTTTTCCAGGGAAAGCTGGCTCAAGCAGCCATTACGCAATTTCCTGATATGTACAGCGATTGTCTCTATTTACGGGGCAATAGACGAAATACACCAGTATTTTGTTCCGGATCGTGTCTGTGATGTTTGGGACTGGGTTGCCGATACTCTGGGCGGAGCTGCAGGAGCTGGAGTGGTTTTGTTATGCAACCGGATTATAATTAGGAGAGATAAATGAAAGGTATTATTCTTGCCGGCGGTTCCGGCACAAGGCTTTTTCCAATTACAAAAGCCGTTTCAAAACAAATTCTTCCCCTGTACGATAAACCGATGATTTATTATCCATTATCGGTGTTGATGCTTGCCGGAATTCGTGAAGTTTTGATTATTTCGACTCCTCGTGATCTCCCTGTGTTTAAAGAACTATTTGGCGATGGTACCTGGCTTGGAATGAACCTTGAATATAAGGTACAGGAAAGCCCGCGTGGACTGGCCGATGCCTTTATTCTTGGCGCCGATTTTATCGGAAGTGATCCTTGCGCTTTGGTGCTGGGCGACAATGTTTTTTATGGTAGAGGTTTTAGCCAGACATTGAGGAATGCCAGGGAGCAGATATCTTCAAAAGGAGGCGGTGCAATTTTTGGTTATTTTGTTAAAGACCCGTCTTCTTACGGCGTTGTTGAATTTGACGCTCAAGGCAAAGCGCTTTCTATCGAAGAAAAACCTGCACAACCAAAGTCTAATTATGCAGTTCCGGGACTATATTTTTACGATAACGATGTTGTTGAGATAGCCAGGAATGTAAAACCGAGTGCGCGTGGCGAAATTGAGATTACCGCTGTAAACAATGCATATCTTGAAAAAGGCTGTCTTTCCGTTGAAGTATTGGGCCGCGGTATGGCATGGCTGGATACCGGAACCTATGACGGTCTTCTGGAGGCGGCAAACTTTATTGAAACAATACAAAAAAGACAGGGAATGTATGTTTCCTGTATTGAAGAAATTGCCTATAACAAAGGCTGGATTTCAAAAGATAATCTATTAAAAATAGCTTCTGAATATAAAACCGAATACGGCGATTATCTTAAATACATTGCAGGAAATTTTTAATGCCATTTGATTTTTCCCCCTGTCCAATTCCGGGGCTTTTTGAAATTCAACCAAAAATATTTGGCGACAACCGCGGTTATTTTTTTGAAAGTTACTCGCAGCGTGATTTTGAAAATGCGGGTATTAATGCCCGTTTTGTGCAGGATAACCAGTCGCGTTCAACAAAAGGTGTTTTACGCGGTCTGCATTTTCAGATAACACATCCGCAAGGGAAACTAGTTCGCGCCATTGAAGGCGAAGTTTTTGATGTTGCAGTGGATATTCGGTCAGATTCTCCCACTTACGGTAAATGGCATGGAGTTATTCTGAGCGGTGAAAAGCAAAATCAGTTTTATATTCCCGAAGGTTTTGCTCACGGATTTTTAGTTTTAAGCGACTCGGCAATTTTTGCTTATAAATGCACAGATTTTTATTACCCACAGGACGAGGGCGGATTAATCTGGAACGATCTTGACATAGGTATTAAGTGGCCGAATTTGGGAATAGAATATTCTTTTTCAGATAAAGATAAAAAATGGCCGCTATTTTGCGAATTGGATCAGATAAAATGATATGGCTTATTGGTAACAAGGGTATGTTGGGTACAGAAATTTCCCTGTTAATGCAAAAATCCGGTATTTCTTTTGTTGGTACGGATAACGAAGTAGACATCACAAAATTAGCGGAGCTAGAAGTATTTGTTAATAAACAAGCTTTGCCAATAACATGGATCATTAATTGCGCTGCATATACAGCAGTGGATAAAGCCGAAGACGATACTGAGATATGTTCACGCATAAATACCTTTGGTGCCGGTAACATCTCCAAGTGTGCAAAGAATTCAGGCGCACGGCTTATACATATTTCAACTGACTATGTGTTTGATGGAACTTCCACACAGCCTTACCGCGAAGATGATACAACCAATCCTATTGGTATTTATGGTATTTCCAAAAGAAATGGAGAACTTGCTGTTATGGAGAACAATCCCCATTCGTACATAATCAGAACTTCATGGTTATACGGCAAATACGGCAACAATTTTGTTCATACCATGCTCCGGCTGATGAATGAGCGGGACGAAATCAAGGTGGTAGATGACCAGCGTGGCAATCCAACATGGGCCTATAATCTTGCTGTGGTGATATTGGGTTTAATCGAAGCTGCAAACGATAAAGATATTCCATTTGGCATTTATCATTTTACAAACAAAGGGAATATAACCTGGTTTGACTTTGCCAAAGAGATATATCGACAAGGTAAGGAAATGGGACTTATCAAAAAAGATTGCAACGTATCAGCCTGTACCAGCGCTGAATACCCGGCAAAAGTAAAACGTCCTGCCTATTCAGTGTTAGACAAAAGCAAAATCAAGGCAGCTCTGGAAGTTGAGATTCCTCTTTGGGAAACAAGTTTAAAGGAGTTTTTTCAAAGACAATAAATTGTCTTTGAATTCCGATTAAAGTTATTATGGAGTATTAAAAACATGCGTAAATTGACAAATATTTTAGTAACAGGCGGTGCAGGTTTTATTGGCTGTAATTTTATCCGCTGTTTGCTGGGAAACACCTCCGGCTTTTCCGGCAAAATCATTAATCTTGATGCCCTGACTTATGCCGGCAACAAAATGAGCCTTGCAGACATAGACACGGAAAATGCACGGTATTTCTTTGAACACGGCGATATTTGCGATAGGTCTTTGGTTGAATCGTTATTTGCAAAATACGATATTGACACAGTAGTACACTTTGCCGCCGAGAGCCACGTTGACCGTTCCATTCATGGGCCGGAGGCTTTTGTTAAAACCAATGTAATGGGAACCTTTACCCTGCTGGACGTTGCGCGTAACGCATGGAAAACCGGCAGCGGCGCTTTACGTCAGGACGTGTTGTTTCACCATGTCAGCACCGATGAAGTATATGGTTCTTTGGGAGAAACCGGTTATTTTACCGAGACCACTCCCTACGATCCCCGCTCGCCGTATTCTGCAAGCAAAGCTTCAAGCGATCACCTTGTAAAGGCGTATAATCACACCTATGGTTTACCTATAACACTTTCAAATTGTTCAAACAATTATGGGCCTTACCAGTTTCCGGAAAAACTCATCCCGCTTATGATTCTTAATATGCTGGAAGGAAAACCTTTGCCTGTTTATGGTGACGGAAAATATGTCCGCGACTGGCTTTATGTAGAAGATCATAATCTGGCAGTTTGGGAAATTATGCGTAATGGCAAATCAGGAGAAACATATAATATTGGCGGCGAAAATGAGTGGGAAAATATCAAGCTGCTTGATGTACTAATAAACATTGTAGCCGCAAAAGCTAACCTTGATCCTGCTAAAGTACGAAGTACAATCACATTTGTCAAGGATCGTCCCGGTCACGACCGTCGTTATGCGATTGACTGTTCAAAGATCAAACATGAATTGGGGTGGAAGCAGACTGTTACATTTGAAGAAGGTCTTGCCGGTACAGTTGACTGGTATTTAGCAAATGCCCGGTGGATAGAGGGAATTCGCAGCGGTGAATACCA
>JAITFY010000041.1 GCA_031281025.1 Treponema sp.
AAGCAAATATTTGGAGAACAACAAAACATTGACATCACAAGAGCTTTTCTAAAAACAATTCTGGATATTCCAGAAGATGACTTTAGCAAACTCACAGTAGTCAATCCAACACTTGGGAAAATCTTCAAACGTGGAAAAACTGGAATTGTGGATATTAAGCTTACCACAAAGTCAGGAAAAGTAATTCATGTGGAGCTGCAGATAGAAAAAAGAGCAAACATGAAAAACAGGATCACATACTATTCTTGCAGGCAAATCGGCGATCAATTAAAATGGGGTGATGACTATGACAAATTGCAGCAGGTAATCAGTATAGTAATATGCAATCACGTACTTTTAGAAGAGGAAGAAGGTTATATGAATGATTATGGAATGCGAAATAGTAAAAGCCGTCCGTTTACAAAATTGCAAAAATTGATTATACTTGAGTTACCAAAACTGCCTGAATCTGCGGATGGAGCATTATGGCCATGGTTGAGATTTTTCACATGTAAAAACAAGGGGGACTATGAAATGTTGACAAAGAAACATCCAGAGATGGAAAAGCCGGTATACTATGCCAGAAAGATGTCATTATTAGAAAAATGGCGAGATTATCAATTTCATAAAAACCTTGCAAAAGTAGATGAGCGCATGTTGAAATTGCAATGGAAAGAAGATGGGCTTGCTGAAGGACGTGTACAAGTACATGCACAAGGACATGCTGAAGCAGACGCAAAATGGCAAACAGTCCTCGCCGCTAAAGACACGGAACTTGCCGCAGATAAAGCCGAAATCGCCCGTCTGCGTAAACTCCTGGCAGAAGACAAGTAAACTTTCTTAGACCAAAAACGGATTTTTTTCTTTTTAAACACAAAAACACTAAAATTAAAACAAAAACGTGTATTTTAGTGTTTTTTTCTTGACGTATTCCAATTATGTGATACATTTAATAGTAGGAAAGAGTATTTTAATTAGAATAACGATAAACAAAAAGGAGAAGGTATGAAAAAACTAACAGTTTTTATAATTGCATTAGTGTTTTTGTTCGCAGCTTGCACCAACCCCTCAAGTAATACTCCCACAGTAAACAGCATTAGCATTACCTCGCCCAATGAATCTTTGACAAATAATGAGGTTACTTTATTTCTGGGAGAAAACATCGAGCTTACTGCCATTGTGGATGTTTCTTATGAGGCGTCTACAGCTGTGGAGTGGTCTGTCACGGGGTGGTCTTACCCGGAATTGGGCGAAGATGAGCCCGAAACGGCAGAACTGGAAGCCGGCACCGGTGTTTCTCCAGAAGACGAAAATACAACAACTTTAACTATCAATGAAAACGAAAAAGCGGATTTTTTGATTGTTACGGCGACATCAGTTTTTAACCCTGACAAATTTGAAAGCGTTAAAGTACATATAGATCATACCGTGACAGAAATTACCGGAGTAACAATTGAACCCAACGAAGATGTCAGTGTCTTTATTTTTGGCGAATTGCAGTTCACCGCAACAGTTGAAGGTACCGGCCGCCTGTCTCAAACAGTTACATGGACAATTGACGAGGCAGGAGAAAACGGAAAAACTACCGCCGGCACAGAAATTGATGATGACGGCTTATTGACAGTTTCAGGAACAGAAGAATTAGAGGAGCTGACAATCCGCGCAACATCCGTAGGGCCAGAGCATAAATGGGCTTCTGTCAAAGTCACCATCAAAACACCAAAAGTATCCAGTTTAACAATTTTTACAAAACCATTAGGTCTGGAAAATGTAGATCAGGGCGGTAGTATCGAATTTGATTTTAACCTTGTTTTTGAAGAATATGGATTTCCGCCAGAAATTTCCGAAGATGTAACATGGTTAGTAGTACGAGAAAACAACCAAGATACGGCTGCTGGCACGAAATTTAGGGAAAATACAAGCATTCTTGATGTCGATGAGGAAGAAGCTTTAGGTAGACTGATTATTACCGCAACATCTGTTTATGATACGAGCAAGGTCTCTGCCCCCATTAATTTGACTGTACGCGAGATTTCGCCTATACATATTGTAAACAGCGTAAAGATAATCAACATTCCTAAAGACGTTGAAGTTTTAAAAGGAGCAACGCACCAATTTACACATTTGGTTGATGCTTCCGGCCCCCTTCCTTTGCCGCCAAATATAGGATTTGTAAACTGGAACCTTACCGGCAATACATCAATTACTACAACCATTGTGAACGGTTTGCTTACTGTTGCCCCTGATGAAGAAGGCCCAATCCTCGCCATAACTGTAACTTCTACTTTTGAAGGAGACGGCGGCGGCTTATCCGACACGGCAACCGTTACCATACCTGCGAAAAGAACACTCCCCAACCCTGACGCTGTGATGTTAAACAACCAGGGCGTTGCCACATGGACTGCCTCTTCCCCTGAAACTTTTGTTGAAAAGTATATCCTGCAATTGTACAAGGGCGCTGAGCCTGTAGGAGACAAAACCGAAGTCAACAAAGGCCAAAATTATTCAGTTCCTTTTATCAGCGAAATGCGAAAAGGAGCAGGAACATACACTTTCAAGATTACAGCCGCTACCACCGATACAATTAACTTCGATGATTCTGCGGAAGTTGAGTCAAATTCCCAAACTGTAAGGCAGCGGACACCAGCCGATAATTTGTCATGGGATGGCGATAAAGCAACATGGTCTGCCGGAGGCGGAGACATTATAGGTGGCAATTTTAGAGTTAAACTTTATAA
>JAITFY010000065.1 GCA_031281025.1 Treponema sp.
TATTTAAGCCAGATTTACTTTAGATACGAAGTTACTATAAAAACATGGGTTTCAAAAATAGGTACAAGGTCTTTTACGGTTTATCACGAGGCGTGGCAGGAAGGAAAGGTATGCGTAAAAGGAAATGCAGTGCTTGTGCATTACGATTTTAATAAGGAAGAGTCCACGCCAATCCCTGATGATAAACGAAAGTTGCTGGAAGAGCATTTGTCCACGAATTAACACGAATTGGCACGAATCACTATCCCTAATTCATCGAGCTGTTTTTGGTCTACCTCTGATGGACAGTCATCCATTGGGCTTACTGCGAAGGAGTTTTTGGGGAAGGCAATTACATCTTTTAGCGATGTAATGCCAGCCATGATCATCACAAGGCGATCCAGGCCTGGAGCAATGCCGCCGTGGGGGGGCGCTCCGTATTTAAAGGCTTCTGTTAAAAACCCAAACTTTTTTTCCGCTTCGGCGCTGTTTATGCCGGCAATTTCGAATACACGGTTTTGCATCGCACAGTCGTGAATACGAATCGAACCGGATGCCAGTTCGTAACCGTTTAACACAAGGTCGTAAAGGTCTCCTTTAACGGAGCCGGGATCACTTTCCATTGTTGTGTGGTATTGTGTTTGCGGCCATGTAAACAAATGATGAGCAGCCTGCCATTTTTGCGTATCATCGTTAAATTCAAACATTGGAAAGTCTATTATCCACACAAATTCAAATTTGGAAGGATCACAAAGACCAAGATCGCGTCCAAGCTTAAAGCGGACTGCCCCAAGAGAAACATTGGCAACCTTTCGATTGGCATCTGCAACCATTAAAATCAAATCCCCCGCCTGCACGCCCAAGCCATTAATCACTTCACTAGCATTATCCGCAAAAAATTTAGAAGCCCCGCCCTCCAACAAAAGCTGCTCTTTGCTATTTGCTACTTGCTCTTTGTTCTCTGATATTTTCATCCACGCCAAACCTTTTGCTTTGTAGATTTTTGCATGGGCTTCCAGTTCTTCGATTTGCTTGCGAGAATAATCCGCCTTTCCCTTTACAACAAGCGCCTTGACAGTACCTCCGGCAGAAAGCGCATCTTTAAACGCCTGGAAAGCGCTTTTTGGGACAAATGGGCTAAAGTCCTGCAGCTGCATATCAAAACGCAAATCGGGTTTATCACTGCCGTACAATTCCATAGCTTCTTCCCAAGACAGGCGCCTGAATTTTTGGGGAAGTTCAACGTTTTTCACTTTTTTAAATACATGATTCATTAATCCTTCTGTCATGGAAAGAACATCATCCCTTTCTACAAAAGACATTTCGATATCTATTTGGGTAAATTCCGGCTGCCTGTCTCCTCTGGAATCTTCATCGCGGTAACATCGTGCAATCTGAAAATATTTGTCAAAACCTGCTACCATCAATATTTGTTTGTAAAGCTGAGGCGATTGGGGTAAAGCATAAAACTTGCCGGGGTACAGACGTGACGGAACAAGGTAATCCCTTGCGCCTTCCGGTGTAGATTTTATAAAGGTGGGAGTTTCAATTTCGTAAAAGCCGTTTTCTGTCATCCACTGCCGTATGGCAAAAGTTGTTTCGCTTCTTAGTTTTATACGTTCCTGCATAACATTGGAACGAAGATCAAGGTACCGGTATTTAAGGCGCAAATCTTCGTTTGCCTTGCTTTCCTCGTTTATCTGAAAAGGCAAAACTTCACACTTATTCAAAATGATAATTTCATCAGCAATAAGTTCAATTTCGCCAGTCTCCATGGAAGAATTAACCATATCAAGAGGGCGCGTTTCTACCTTGCCTTTAACCGCAATGCAGTATTCATTACGCAATTCATCGCAGATTGCACAGAGAGCGGTATTAACCTCAGTGTCAACCGTAATCTGGGTTATCCCATAACGATCCCGTAAATTAATAAAAAAAACACCGCCGTGATTGCGTTTACGATGAACCCATCCGTTCAAAACAACAATCTCTCCCGCATGAGCAACCCTTAGCGAGCCGCAATCAAAAGTCCTTTTCAAAGTTTCCATAGTAATTCCTCGTTCTATTCCTAATTAATTATATTATCTTTTTTATCAAATTAATGCTATAATAAGGAATGAAATTTGAATTAGATGAAATTCTTTTAAATGATATTCTCTTTTCTATGGAGAATCAGGATGGCGATTTTGTTTTAGATACTCATGAGCGTATGGTTGTTGACATTTACGTGAACGATAGCAATGAGGAAATTGATTTAGATAATGATGAACGTTATATTGCCCTTCCCCAATGGGACTCCAATGATGGTTACCAGCTTATGGAAAAATTCGCTTCCAGTTTAAAAAACCCATTAATACGTGAAGGATTGGCAGCCGCACTTAACAGGAACAAAGGCGTATTTCGCGCTTTTAGGGATGTCCTTGCCCAATACCCGGAAACAGAAAAACAGTGGTATAACTTTAAAGACCAGGAAATGAAAAATATCGTGATTGAATGGTACAATGGTCTAAGGGAAGAATGGGGTCTGGAGCCAATTGGCAGCGAACCGGAGGATAACTTTTCACTTGTGCTGGAAGACTTTGTTATCAGAGAGCAGGGAACAGATAACAAAGAACAAATACTGAAGAAAGCTTTTTATTATTCTGCCGAAGCTGCTAATGGAGATTTGGCAGGGAGTATTCGTGCTGTAGTCAGGGATTCTGTTTTACATATTGATTTACTTGAAGTTAATGAAGAATTTCGCGGGATGGGAATTGGAAAGCTGTTGCTTTCAAAGGTGCTGGAAAAAGCGGATCATTTAAAATTGGAAGCTACGATTGATCTCCCTTCCGAGTCTGACTTTTTCTCGCGTACTTTGTACCTTGAGAGCTTTGAACCCTGTATGCAGCGATTTATCCGTAAAAGAGAAAAAAAAGAGGAATGATTTCTCATTCCTCTTTTTTTATTTAAACAACATACTGCGAAGCGCTTGTTGTGCCGCCTTGCCCAGTCCAATTTGTGTGGAAGTATTCGCCCCTTTGTTTGTCCGTGCGCTCATAGGTGTGTGCGCCAAAGTAATCACGTTGTGCCTGCAAAAGGTTGGCAGGCAGGCGTTCACTGCGGTAGCCGTCAAAATAGGCAAGTGCGCTTGCAAATGCCGGTGTGGGAATTCCATTTTGAACAGCCGCTGCGACTACTCTTCTCCATGAATCCTGCGCATCTTCGATTATTTTTGTAAAAAACGGATCAAGAAGCAGGTTTTCAAGGTCTGGCTTTTTGTCAAAAGCTTCTTTTATTTTTTTTTTTTTTTTTGATCGGATTATGCAGCCGCCTTTTTTCATATGTGTGTTACCGCCATTGTTTTGTTTCTTCTTTTTTTCTT